>NZ_JALBUF010000007.1 GCF_022606465.1 Sulfoacidibacillus ferrooxidans | reverse complement strand
ACAGCATTTTATACTGAAAATTAAAAATATGTCTGTCTATGGCAGGCTTATATAGATGCGTCCAAAATCACTTCCCTTCATTGTTCTTAGAACTCAATTAAGTGCTTGACATTAGATAGCTGGTCTCACAATCACAGTAATAGAGAAATATCCTAACTATTTTATCTCATATCTTAACCCTATGAAGCAAGTCATCATACTTCTATTTTACCGTCAATTGTTTAAAAAAACATTGAAAAAGATGTAACACTTCAATTAAATTAATGCACACTCAAACTGTATCATGTTTTGCTATAGCGTGGTAGTCCATCCTTATTTGATTGCTATATTTTGTTTTGCTATAGTTTACATTAGATTAATCACATAAGGAGAGACCGCATGACTTTTGCGCGATTAAACAATTCATATCTTGTTGAACTTTGGACTTTTATAAAATATGCTCTGACTGGAGTATTCAACACTGTGCTGACATACCTTGTTTATGTCATCCTTGTGTACATTCATATGCAGCCTAGTCTGTCATTAGCCATTGGTTACTTGATAGGTATGATCAGTAGTTATGCTATTAATAGTCGTTGGACATTCAAGAAAACAACAAACCCATGGAGTTATTTTTGGAGATTTCTGATCATTAATTTATTGATTCTTGTCTTAAGTGAAGTGACGTTACACGAACTATTGCATGTTATTCATTCAGCCGATATCGCGCAGCTAATCAATGTTATTCCAATGACATTGATTGGATTTTTATCAAATCGCTTTCTTGTTTTTGTTCCATCAGCCAGTTCTACATCTCTTAAAGGTAGTCAAACGGGCGTTTCAATTCCTGCAAAACTTAATGGGTTTCAAAAAGAATTATTTATTTTTTCTTTGATTACTGTAGTGATTCAGCACCTCTGGCTTACTTTTACATCACTTGTTGAGCTTCTTTTGCATAAAGAAAGAGTAAACTGGTACAATCTTTTCATAGGGAATTATCGACATTGGGATTCTGGATGGTATGTTGAGATTGCTCGCAACGGTTTTATCACACTAAAACAGACTGCTTTTTGGCCTCTATATCCCCTATTCATGCGCATTACTCATGATGTCACACAGACAGGCTATGCTGCCAGTGGGATCATCGTGTCTTTTATTGCTTTTGTATTTTTCTTATATTTTTTAGGACGCATTGCTACTATAGAATTTGGACCACATGTTGCACGTGCAACTATCTTGTTATTCGCATTTTTTCCTACGGCGTACTACTTTGATGCTGTATACACAGAGTCACTCTTTATGGTTTTTTGCGTAGCAGCCATTGATCGTGCCATGGCAAATAAATTTTGGACAGCTGGTCTACTTGCAAGCCTTGCTACGCTTACGCGAAATACAGGTGTATTTTTGGATCTAATTCTCTTATTTGAATATCTACGGCATCGCGATATGAATCTGCATTTCTGGACGAGTGTTTGGTGGAAGAAGTTGAATACACAAGTATTTGCATTGACATTACCAGCAGTTTTTTTAAGTCTATACATGATCTATCTTAAAAACTTAACAGGTCATTTCCTTGCATTTTTAACTGCAGAAAAGTACTGGCATCGTCAGTATATGCCTCTGTGGGATACGTATTACCTTTCTTGGTTACGGATGATACATTCTTCCGGTTGGTTTCATGAGTACTTTTTTACTGAAGTGTCTATGGTTACACTTGCTATTTGTATGGCTATAATTGGAATGCGGTATGTGCGTCGGTCCTATCGACAATTATCTTGGTGGCTCTACCTTATTGTTGTTCTTTGGATTGCTTCTACAGAACCTTCGATGAATGCAAAAGATTATTTAGTGAGCTTTCCAAGGTATATTCTGATGCTGTTTCCTGGTTTTATCTATTTGGGGTCTGCAGCCAACTATGTAAGAGCAACCCCTCTCATTGTTGTATTGTTTGCTATTGGCCTTGGCTTTTTAGGTAACATGTTTTTTCATGGCGTATGGATTGCTTAATCTAGATAGGAGGAAGTTACTGTGGTCAATCTGTCCGAGCAAACGTTACAAGATAGTACAAGTACTGATGCATATGTACGTAAACGCACACACGAGTTATCTTTGCTGTCCATTGTCATCCCAACCTATAATGAAGAATTAGTCATCCATGTGTTATATCATCGTCTACGAGAAGTATTGGATCAGCTTTCTATACCGTATGAACTTATTTTTGTAAATGATGGGTCTAAAGATCAAACGTTGCGCGAATTAATGAAACTAGCGAGAGAGCATAGTGAAGTGAAAGTCATTGATTTTTCAAGAAATTTTGGTCATCAGATTGCTGTTACTGCAGGAATGGATCATTCACAAGGCGATGCCGTTGTCATTATGGATGCTGACTTACAGGACTCCCCCCAACTCATTAAAGAATTTGTTGCAAAATGGCGAGATGGCTATGATGTAGTTTATGCCATTCGTGAAGAGCGAAAGGGAGAGACTGTATTCAAACGTGCTACTGCTAAACTTTTCTATCGTACGATGCAACGCCTTACAGATGTTCATATTCCTCTTGATACAGGTGACTTTCGCCTCATGAATCGCAACGTCGTTGACAGTCTTACTGCTATTCATGAACGTCATCGCTTTATACGTGGACTTGTGGCATGGGCAGGCTATTCTCAAATTGGTGTTCCATATGTACGTGATGAGCGATACGCTGGAGAGACTAAATATCCTTTGAAAAAAATGATTAAATTTGCATTAGATGGCATTACTTCATTTTCGTTTAAACCGTTGCAGTGGGCAACTAAGGTTGGATTTACAGTAGCTCTATTAGGTTTTATTAGCGCAATTGTAATTGTATATGAAAAAATATTTACAAATGTTACTATTCAAGGTTGGGCCTCTATTATGGTTGCGTTGCTTGTTATTGGCGGTATGCAACTACTTGTATTAGGTATTGTCGGTGAGTATATCGGTCGGATTTACGATGAGGTTCGCGCTAGGCCATTGTATTTGATTCAAGATCTCTATAATTTTGATAATGAAAAACAATTGTATCGCATGTAGACAATGTTCTCGTGTATGATGAGAGAAGCAATTATCTAATCACACACAAGGAGTACCTATGACGTTCATTTCTAAAAAGTTTTTTTCTTTTTTTCATAACTATCCTAGAGATTCTTATGTTTTTATATTTGCCAGTTTGGTCAACTCAACAGGAAGTGCACTCATGTGGCCTCTGACCACCATTTATGTGCACAATATCCTACATCGCTCTTATGGAGAAGCTGGACTTGTACTTTTTTTTCAATCATTAGCTGGAGTACTAGGACAAGTAATTGGAGGATCGTTATATCATAAGATTGGCGCAAAAAATTTGATTGTAGGATCTTTACTCTTAAGTGGTATTGCTCAATTAGGTCTTATTTTTGCAAAGAGTTGGTATCCATATATCGAGGTTATGACTATCAATGGATTTCTAAATGCAGTTACGATGCCTGCAATTAGTGCCTTTATTGGATTTCAGTGGCGAGAACAACAATTTAAATTATTTAATATTATTTATGTTAGTAATAACGTAGGCGTTGCTATCGGAACGACATTAGCAGGGATTCTTGCATCGATCTCCTTTAATCTAACATTTTTAATCAATGGATTAACTACAATCTTATTTTCTGCCTTTTTTTATATGTATGTGCGCAGATTTGATTTGAAAGTGGTCAATGACGAACCAGTAGGATTGTCTCCACACAGTGATGAACTGAGTACTTGGGGATTATTACGCAATTATCGAGCATACTTATTTGTTTCTCTAGGTTCGTTATTCATATGGTTTTCAACATCTGCTTGGAATTCGGGCATTGCCCCTTATCTAAACCAAAAAGGCATGAGTTTAGCTAGCTATAGTTTTCTTTGGACAGTCAATGGTTTAGTCATATTATTGGCTCAACCACTCACCACTTTATTTAACCGTTTTATTGCAAAATCACTAGGTGCAAGACTGATGTCAAGTGCTTTATTCTACGCGATTGCCTTTCTTTTTATGTGGTTATTCCACAGTTCATATCCAAATCTGATTGTAGGGATGGCCATTGCTACAATTGGAGAGATGTTAATTTCACCAACAGTACCTGCACTTATTGTTCAAACAACTGGTAATTCATCACCTTTTTATCTTGGTATTGTTGGAGGTTTTGGGAGTGCAGGAAGGTTAATTGGTCCAATATTATTTGGTAATATGTTTGATTTTTGGGGCGTCTCCCCTATTCTCGCTGTCACTACTGTAGCTACATTTGCAGCCACTTTTCTCTTTGCCATACAAAGGCGTTATACAAAGCAACATGTTTCAAATCATACGATGTCAGAGACACATGGGACACATGCCTAACATACAGTATGATCGTATATGGTTTACTGTTTGGGGAGGCTTGTACAGTGACATTATCCATGCCGTTGATCTTGCAAGAAGCACCTGACTTTGTCTTACGCGGTTATTATAATAGCAATGAAGTGCGTGTGAAATTATCAGACTTTCGAGGCAAATGGATTGTGTTATTTTTTTATCTCAGTGATTTTTCAACGGTCTGACCAACTGAATTGTCAGCGGTCGCTGACATTTACTCTCAACTTTTGGAACAAAATACGCTTGTTTTTACAATAGATACGGATGATATAGGTGTGCATCGAGTGTTTCAAAAAGTACATCCTAAAGGACAAAACATCCGCTATCCTATGCTCTCTGATCTTACACATGAAGTGGGAATTGCATATAGCGCATATGATCCGGTAACTGGTCAAGATATGCGTGTCACAGTCATCATTGACCCCTCCGGGAACATTCGTAATTACGCAGTATATGACGCAGGAACTGGACGTAGTACAGTTGAACTTTTGCGGGTTTTATCTGCTCTTCAATATCAAGATGAGACCAATAAAATGACTCCTGCCAATTGGCAGCCAGGTCAAAAAGGATTGACTCCATCTTTAAAAAATTTTCCTGTCTAAAGAAGTATGTAAGAGCGCGGTTAGTTCGCAAATTTTGTGATGTAACCGCGCTCCAAGTGAAGTACTATGCTTCAATAATATAAGTATGTAACTCACCAATCCCCTCAATTTCGACTACTACTTCATCCCCTATGTGCAAGAATTTTGGATTTTCCATTCCAGCAGCTACTCCACTTGGTGTACCTGTAGCTATGACATCACCGGCTTCTAGAGTCATGATGCCAGATATAAACTCAAGCAAATAAGGAATGTCAAAAATCATGTTTGATGTATTAGCGTTTTGTCTTACTTCACCATTAACATAGCAACGAATATCCAATTTAAGTGGATCTACTTCCTCTTTCGTCACAAGCACAGGACCAAACGGACCACTCTGATCAAAGGTTTTACCCTGTAACCACTGTGATGTCCGCATTTGATAATCACGAACAGATAAATCATTGAAACAACTGTAGCCAGCTATGTACTCAAAAGCGTCTTCGCTTTTAATATTTTTAGCTGTTTTACCGATAATTACAGCAAGTTCTGCTTCATAATCAAGTTGATCAGATTGAAGCGGTTTAACGACTTTTCCATGTGGATCACTAATTACATTTGAAAATTTCGCAAAAATAATGGGAGTTGTGGGTGCTGCTGAGTTCATTTCTGCTGCATGGTCTTGATAATTTTTACCTACACAAATGATTTTTCCAGGATGTAAAATAGGTGCTCGCACTTGGATTTGTTCAAGAGTGTGCCATACGTTTGTATGTGTATCATGTAACTCATTCATTAAGGCAAGATCCATCAATATACGAACAAACGCCATCCCTTCTTCACCAGTGCGCAAGAAACTGACCATATCTCCAGCTACCGCTGCAGCGTATGCGCTCACTTGAGATTCTGTCATACCTTTTGCATATGTTCTGGCCGCTGCAGCAATGTCCATTACCTTTTGGCTCACTTGTACACCAATATAGCGCTTTCCTTCTCTTTCAAAAGTAACTAATTTCATGATGATCACCTCATCTTATTATTATGATTATCATACTACCTTTTCTCTAAAAAAAACGATGTCTTTAATGCACGTTTCGATTAACAATAAAACTTAGTATAAAAAGTATGATGATGATAAAAAGCCCTATCAAAATCCAGCTAAATATCCCATTAACAATGCCTAAAAACATAAAAATAGTACCTGCGTAATAAGGTGCCATGGACACGATGGCAGTCCATAGATATTGAAAAAATCCAACACCAGGTAAGAGACCAACTGTATAGTTCACTACGAAAGCAGGTATAGGAAGTAATCGAACGAACAATAATCCACTCACACCACGCTTTTTTACCCATTGTTCAACACGATGCTGTTGCAAAGAACCTATTAGTTCCTTAAACATTGGAGAAAGAATGGAGCGTGCAAGAATAAAGATGGCAATTGCACCAATAGAAGACCCGATCCAAGCGTACAATAAGCCCAAAAATATGCCATATATTTTTAAAAAAATGAGCAATAATCCTTCTGAAGGGATAGGAGTCATACAGATGATACCCATCAAAAGTATACCAATGATCACTCCGCTTATTCCCCATGAACGTATGATCAAAGTCATTCCATTCTGTTGATCAAAGTAAAAGAAAAGAGCAACCATGAATAGTGAGATCAAAATGATCATGGGCACTAGCCAAGATTGCTTTCTTTTCTTATCCGCTCGAATGGATTGTTCTTTTATTCGCACTCTGATGTTAAACCTCCGTCATTTCCATTATGGCTGTTATACCTAATAGACGGATCAATGACCAGAGAAGTTCAGTAGTATGTTAGTGTTGTGCCTCTTGTGATGTATCTTTTTGAGAGGATGTTTGTAGAGACACATCATGAAAAGGGAAAGTTTGTAATGTTAAATAGCTTAATACGGTAAATAACACCATCAAAAGAGATACATGCAGCAAAGCGGAATTAAGACTAATGTGACTAAACACAACCCAAGCTCCGCTAATAATTTGCAAAATGATCATGATAAATAGTGCTTGTGAACCCATAAATAAGTCAGGTCGTTGATTTTTAACGCGCCGCAAAGCAATCAGGAGCCAGATACTTAAAGCGGCGAAAGCGACGGCTGCCAAGCGATGAGAAAAGGCTAGGCCTACATTGCCACTAAAGCCAGGAAATACTTCACCATTACATAATGGCCATCCTGCACATGCAGGGCCAGCATTATGAAAATCCACATCAGAACCTAAGTATATAGCCCCAAACATGTATACCCATGTCCAGCGTATTAAGTTTGATAAAGACTTTGGTAAGGGTTTTGATCGATAAAATAGACCAGCTTTTTCTTGATTTGCATGATGATCATATTGAAACAAAAAAACTGTGAGTAAAGCAACTCCACCCATTGCCAATAATCCAAATCCCAAATGCAATGCAAGAACTTCTGGTGGATTCACAAAGACAACTGCTAGTGCACCAAGTAAAGATTGAACGATAATAAAACCGACTGCAAGCCAAGAAAATACTTGGACTTCGCGATATCGTCTAAATTTGACTAATGCCCATACTACAAATACTACAGCTACAATAGCAAAGAAGCCGACCAAGAATCGATGCATGAATTCAATAATGACGTGCATATTATTGAGCGATGGTAGCACTTGGCCGTTGCACAAAGGCCAATCAGGTCCACATCCTTCTGCTGAACCTGTTTGAGTGTCGAGAAATCCAATAAAATTAATAATAAACATCCCTATCGAACTAAACACGCCAAACCATTTTACATAGCGTGCTGGTCTAGATGCTTCGTGGGATATTTGTACGTTTTTCAAGCCCTTGCACCTCCACATAACATTCATTACTCTATCACCTTACCAGATGAAACGGAATGACACTAGCGTAAAAGATAGACAAACGATGACAATGTTTATGAAATCAATGGAATTAAATATTGTGGCATTTGTAACTCATTTCTCTTTTCGTTACAATGGAATCATATCCCTATTTAACACATCAATCGAGTGATAAAGCTTTTATTCCATGTGTTAAAAACTGGATGTGCACGCTGTAGTTAACTTAAAATCTCTAGAATGGAGGGAAATACATGGCTGATGTAAAGATTACTGTACGCGATAAAGGACCTTACCTTGTCACGGGTGCTATTGAGTTAGTGGATGCAGAAGGAAACGTTTTTGAAACAAAAGAACAATTTACCTTGTGTCGATGTGGTCATTCGCACAATAAACCTTTTTGCGATGGAGCTCATCGCGGACAGTTTGATGATTGTGCTCGCGCAGAAAAAGTTCTTTAATGATCTGTGGATAACCCTGATTGCGAATCATTGATGTTGTGTCTATACGGAGTTAAGAGAATCGAATGACTCATCCAGAAAATCCTCACACGGAGTCATGTGTTTTCGTTGTATACTGAAAATGCAGGACATTTTATAGTATGAGGTGAATGAAGATGAGTTTTTTTCGTGAGCTAGAACGACTAGCTCAAGGTGTTGGAAACGATTTTGATCCGCAGCGCAATAACGGCTATTCGCAGCAAAATCAGGGTAATTATTCACAACAAGGAACAGGTAGCTATGGGCAACAACAAAATTTTGCAAATGCTCAACCACAAATGCCAGATCATCATTGCAATGCTTGCAATATCCCAATGAATTATCATGGTGCTCATGCGTTGCGTACCGGTGGTCTCTCGCGAGGATTTGGACTTGCAGCAGACCTTGTGCTTGGCGGTCAAGACGAGGACATGTTTAACACAGCTTTGGAGAAAAATGTAGTTCTCCACGTGTTTGTATGCCAAAATTGTGGGCGTTTAGAATTTATCAATGATCCACGTAAAGGATTTTAGATTATACCTGGGGTATAACACAATTTCATTGGATGGTCATTATACACGATAGCCCGATTTGTAGAAGTGTAGGGCAAACGCCTCTACATATATGTGTAGCCTTACGTACCATATGTCATGTGTTTAAAAAGGAGTGATTGACGATGGGTACATTTGGTGGATACACTCGTTGGGCTGTTGTATTTTTGATTATCTTTGTGTTATTTATTCTCTTAGTTCCTGGTGCAGTTGGTGTAAGTGGAACAGGTGCTGGATACCCAGTCATGTAGTATCCTGTCTGTGATTTGAAAATCCCCATGTTTTGGTTATTAGCCGAAACATGGGGATTGTATTACATAGTGCTTAATGCCAAATTGTAATGTACACGTCCAATGGCTGTAGCGATCAAAGGGGCAATCGGAAGTACTTGAATGGCCATTTGGCGCAATTCTGCGCGTAGTGGTAGAGTATCTGTTACGAGAAGCTTTTGAATAGCAGGATGCAGTAATCTCTCCTCTGCAGGAGATGAAAAAATTCCATGTGTAGCGCAAAGAATAGCAGGATTTGCACCCATCGATACGAGATTGTCGACCACTTGAGTAATGGTTCCCCCAGTGTCTATGATATCCTCAATAACAACTGGCGTCTTACCCTTCACATCGCCAATCAAGTGAGTAATCACTGCTTCATTGTGCCTTGGGCGACCTTTATGCATAATAGCCATGGGTAGATCAAGCATTGCCGCAAATTTTTCAGCTGTTTTTGCTCTACCAGCATCGGGCGACACTACGACTGCATCAGATAGATCTAATTTATGAACTTCATGTGCTAGTATACCAAGTGCGGATAAATGATCTACTGGGATATCAAAAAAACCTTGTATGGCGGGTGCATGAAGATCCACAGTGATCACACGATGGGCGCCTACCTTTGTTAATAAGTCGGCAACAACTTTAGCTGAGATAGGCTCTCGGGGAATTCCCTGTTTTTCCTGTCGACCATATCCGAAATAAGGAATAATGACATTGATTCGACCAGCCGAGCTTCTCTTTAATGCATCAATCATTAGTAAAAGCTCCATGAAATGATCATTAATCGGAGGTGAAAATGTTTGTAGTAAGTATACATCGACGCCTCGGACACTATCTGGAAATTGTGCATATAATTCGCCACTGCGAAATTTTGAAAGATGCACCTGACCAAGTTCTATGCCAAGATGTTGCGCTACTTGTAGTGCCATCTCTTTGTAAGATGAGCCAGCGTACAAGCGAAGCGTATTGGCTGAATTCCCCTCTAACATGTCAGATATACACCTCTCATTCAAGTATACGGTTACATGATTACTGTATCATCTTCGTCTACGAATGTGAACGGCATATCCACTAAAATGCTTCCATAAATCCAACTCATTGTTCACAGAAGACTATTTGGTAATCGAATGGTCACAGTGGTTCCTATTCCAACTTCGCTTTGTAAATGCCATTTTCCTTGCATGGACATTACAATTCGCTTGGCAATAGCCAGACCTAATCCTGATGAAACTGTTGTTGATGCATGTTCGTTAGTAGTTGAGTTAATAGATTCTCGAGTTCTCGAATATTCACCACGAACAAAGCGTTCTGTGACTCGCGGTAACCAATCTTGAGCAATCCCAATTCCTGTATCCGATACGATAAGATCGATAGAATGACTATTTGCTAACGCTTGCAGCTTTACTTCCCCATGCTCCGTGTATTTATATGCATTGTCAAGCAAGATAAATAGTAATTGTCTCATCCTGCCAGAATCACCCATTAGTTTTACATTAGCTGAAATATCATGTGAAAAATGTACAGATTTTTGTTGAAATAAGGGGTCATATAGTTCAACTACCTCGCTGCATAATTCACTTAATGAATATTGTTCACTTTTATTGGAGACTACCCCTGCGTCCATACGAGCAAGATCCAGTAGATCCTCGACTAAACGGCGCATGCGTTTTGTTTCTTTATAGATGGGTTCTATATCACTTAATATCGTTTGATTTTCAGTATCTACATGTCTTAGCAGTAGTTCGAGATGTGTTTGTAAAACAGACAGAGGTGTCCGTAACTCATGAGAAACATCTGCAACAAACTCCTGTTCTCGTAAACGAGCTTCGATTAATGGTCGCAAAGTCCATCTTCCTAATAAATATGCTCCTGCTATGCTTAGTCCTAGCCCTATTACACCACCGATGACAAATAAAATCGCAAGATGTCTTAAAACGCCTTCTTCTGGCCCTACGTCATCTAGTACCTGTATGACAGTATATGAGCCATGAATTAGGTAATGGTTAACATACATTTGATAATGCTCACCTTGAAAAAAAACATCACTAAATACCACCAATTGATTGCTGGTATTGACAATTGGTTTTAATGAATGTAGTAAAGTGTTTGAATTCATCACAGATTGAATTAAATGATAGCTTGTCCCCTCGCGTTGCCAAATCGCATACATCACATCCTCATCACTAGGATGCAGCCTTTTAGGTGCGTAGCCTTCGCCATGATATGCTTGGTCAGCTAATTGTTCTGCAAAAAAAGCAAGACGAGTGTGTTCTGCGCGGACCGTTTCATCTTGAAGTACAAAATACACAAAAATAGATAGAATACTCCAAATAAATAAAAGAACAGCCATGTTAACAACAGCTAAACGAAGTCTTTGATGTCGCATTAACCCCTTGTCTGCATCCGATAACCGATTCCGCGAACCGTCTGAATCAGGGGACATTGATCACCCTCCAATCGTTTACGCAATTTCGAGACATATGTTTCGAGCGTATTTTCTAAAACTTCTGCCTCATACCCCCATAAGCGATCCATAATTTGTTCTCGAGTTAAAACCTGCCCTGGGTGACGTAAAAATAGCTCGAACAGTGCAGCTTCTTTAGGTGGTAATACAAATGTTTCTTGACCTTTTATCAATTCCCGTGCTTTCAGATGATACGAAAGTCCGTCGATAGTCATTACATCGATATCCGGCCCTATTTTATCATAACGTCTTAAAAGTGCACGGATACGTGCGAGAAGTTCAGTTGTTGCAAATGGTTTCACGAGATAATCATCTGCACCATAATCTAATCCTTTTACTCTATCTTCGACTTGATCGCGTGCTGTTAGTACGAGCACTGGTGTTCCATTGTGGTTTGCACGAAGTTTTCGCAAGACTTCAAATCCGCTGATGCCAGGTATCATCATATCTAAAATGAGCGCATCGTATAGACCGCTAAGTGCTAGATGAAGTCCCGTTTCTCCATCACCCGTTTGCGAAACATCATACCCTTCTTCTCTTAGCAAAGATTCCATAGCTTGCGCGAGTGCAACATCATCTTCAATAATTAGTAAATGTAACATTCATTCGTCACCCATCTTTACTTATTTTACCCGTATAGCTATGGTTAGCATTCAACTACATCGTCAAGTCTCCAGTATCGATTCATGCCATTTTGTATGTTACCAGTCGTTGCTTAAAAAATACTGGAGCCTCCCTCTTTTCTCATACACCCCATATCCGCTATACTAACTGTAGCAGCTATATCATTACTAGGAGTTGTCTATGGATAGTCAAGAGAACACACAAGCGTTACATACGAAAAGCAAAAAAAATCCACATCTAACCAGAACTCTGACGATTTTGCTTGCAGTTGGTTCCGCTATATCAGTTGCAAACATTTATTATTGTCAACCGTTGCTTGTATTAATGGGGAAAACATTCCATGAAACATCAACGCAAATGGGATATGTGGCTACATTAACACAACTTGGTTACGCAGGTGGCCTACTACTTTTAACACCATTAGGCGACATTTGGCCAAAACGTATGCTGATTGTGATCTTAAGTATCTTTACAGCTATCGCATTATCCGCAGTTGCTACTGCACAGACACCTGCTTGGCTCGAAATCGCAAGTTTTTGTGTTGGAGTTATTACCATCGTGCCGCAAATCATCATTCCTCTTGCGGTTGATCTAGCAGATGAAGAAACACGTGGTGAAGTGGTAGGAATTGTGATGGGAGGGCTATTGTTAGGCGTTCTAGGTGCACGCACGGTTAGCGGGGCGATCGGGCAATTATTAGGATGGAGGTCAGTCTATGTTATGGCAGCTGTTCTTATGGTGGGACTTGCAATAACCATGTTGTTTACTTTGCCTCACCTCGTTGCAAAAAATAAGATATCTTATGGTGAGTTACTTATTTCTCTTGTCAAACTTCTTCGCGATCAACCGCTTCTTCGCCAATCAAGTCTAATTGGTGGCTCCATGTTTGGTGCCTTTAGTGTGCTATGGACAGTCCTTGCATTTCGTCTTGCACAAGGCCCCTATCACTATGGAAGTGCAGTCGTCGGTTTATTTGGTCTCGTTGGCGTAGCTGGAGCATTGATCGCGCCTGTTGCGGGGCGAATTGCAGATAAACGCGGACCTTCTTTTATGATTGGAATAGGTATATCCATCACTTTTATCTCCTATGTTATCATGCTCTTTGGAGACGGGGTATTGCTATTATTAATCCTTGGTGTACTGTTACTTGATTTTGGCGTACAGGCAAGTCAAATATCTAATCAAGCTCGCATCTATTCACTTGTTCCGACTGCTCGCAGTCGCATCAATAGTGTATATATGGTTGCCTATTTTATTGGAGGATCACTCGGATCCTTTCTTGCGACACTCACATTTGGTCTGTGGCAGTGGATGGGAGCCTGCATGACGGCCTTTGCATTTGTATGCTTAGCCGGCATCACCCATCTATACACCATCAGAGCTCGATCATAATCGAGCAGTTTTATGAAATCATAAGGCCACGATACATCATATACAAAACGAGCACTGTCCACATCATCGTAGACAAAGGTGCAATCATTTCAAAAGAAAAGTGCTTCGTCTTATGATGATAGATTCCCATGGCTACCCATGTACCTAATCCCCCGCCTACAAGTGATAATAAAAGTAATGTCCTCTCGCGAATGCGACGTTTGCGACGTTGTTTAGACCTTTTTTTATCGATGCGCATAAGTAAAAAAGTCCACACATTGATCAAAAGTAAATAAATGAAAAATAGGTGACTGAAAGTCATGAAACACCATCCCCGAACGTGTGTTTGAATTTATTCTTAAAAAGTGATATATTTCTTCTAGAAACAGTTGGTAGAGAGGGGTATATGTTTTTATGCGCCAAAGTGTGAAAGATAAGCAAGAGCAAATTCTATTATATATTAAAACTACGGTTTCAACACGTGGCTATCCTCCATCGGTTCGGGAGATTGGCGATGCAGTTGGTCTGGCTAGCACTTCGACTGTACATAGTCATCTGGAGAAGCTAGAACAACGGGGTTATATTCGAAGAGATCCTACAAAACCACGTGCGATTGAAATTTTAAAAGAACACAATCACAGTGAACCTTCAGTGCTTGTCCCAGTCATAGGGAAAGTTACCGCAGGATTACCTATGACTGCTATTGAACATGTAGAAGACTATATTCCTGTCCCATCTTCAATTAAAGATAAAGATAACTTATTTGCTCTTCGAGTGATTGGAAGCAGTATGATTGAGGCAGGTATTTATGATGGAGATATTGTCTATGTCCATCGTCAGTCAACCGCTCATAACGGTGAGATTGTAGTCGCGTTAACAGAGGAAGATGAAGCAACAGTAAAACGCTTTTTTAAAGAGGACGACCATATTCGTTTGCAACCAGAAAATAAAACAATGGCGCCACTTATCTATCCAACTGTCACAATTGCAGGTAAAGTAGTTGGTTTATGGCGCACATTGCCTTAGGTTTTTTCACTTAATCTCACAATACTAGTACATAGAAAGATATTGCTCTCGTTCCCATGGATGAACTGCTGTTCTAAACATATCCCATTCAATCATTTTTGCTTCATAAAAATGGGTGTATGCATGTTCGCCTAACGCATCGCGCATGACATCATCATTGGCAAGAGCTTCTAACGCGTCTTTTAATGAAGCTGGTAGACTGTGAATGCCTGCTCGTAATCGCTCCATCTCATTCATAACATAGATATTTCGATTGACTGCAAGTGGTAACTTCAATGTTCGTTCGATCCCATCAAGTCCTGCATGCAACATGAGAGCAAGAGCAAGATAAGGATTAGTTGATGGATCAGGACTCCGTACTTCAATTCTCGTTCCCAGTCCTCGTGATGCAGGAATACGCACCAGAGGACTGCGATTTTTTCCTGACCATGCAATGTAACAAGGGGCTTCGTAACCTGGTACTAATCGTTTGTACGAATTGATGATGGGATTTGTAATCGCTGTAAATCCAGGTGCATGCTGCATGATACCAGCTAGGTATTGTTTACCTACTTCACTAAGACCTATTTCATCACTCTCGTCATAAAATGCATTTTCTGTACCGCGAAATAAAGACTGATGACAATGCATTCCTGATCCATTGATGCCGTATATAGGTTTTGGCATAAATGTTGCGTGTAAACCGAATTGACGTGCAACTGTTTTAACAACCAATTTAAATGTCATAATATTGTCTGCTGCCACAAGTGCACTTGCGTATTTAAAATCAATTTCATGTTGTCCTGGCGCCACTTCGTGATGCGATGCTTCAATTTCAAAGCCCATAGCTTCTAGCACTAGTACAATTTCTCTGCGACAGTTTTCTCCAAGATCCACTGGTGCTAGATCAAAGTAGCCTCCTTGATCATTCATTTCAGTGGTTGGATTTCCCTGTTCATCAATCTTGAAGAGAAAAAACTCTGGTTCTGGGCCTACATTCATCGTAGTGAACCCCATATCAGATGCTTTTTTTAAGGCTCTTTTTAAGATGCCACGCGGATCACCTGCAAATGGTTTACCATCAGCAGTATAAATATCACAAATGAAACGGGCTATTTTCCCCTGATCGCCATGCCACGGGAAAACAAGCCAAGTAGATAAGTCTGGATACAAATACATATCCGACTCTTCAATTCTTACAAAACCTTCAATTGATGAACCATCAAACATGACGCGATTGTCTAACGTCTTTTCTAATTGACTAATTGGGACCTCCACGTTTTTAATAACCCCTAAGAGATCCGTAAATTGAAGTCGTAAGTACCGTACATCCTGCTCTTGCGCTAATGCGATAATTTCTTCTTTTGAATAGTTTTTACGCAACTTGTCATCCCCTTCTGTTCATCAATATATTTTTAACGTCGATCACCATGAAAAAAACGCGATAATTCACCTTGTATCATAGAAACCGGATTGCCTCGCTGCCCTGCCCTTGCGGATAATTCTTGCATGAGTAACTCATGTAGATCATTCTCTGTAAGTTCAGATCGCACCTCTTCCGCTGCTGCTTGCATCGCAGGAGTGTAATCGATTTCAGGAGTTGGTTGCCCTATCATTGCCTTAATCCCAGCAATATTTAAACCTTTATCGATGAGACTCTTGATTTCTAATAATCGCTCTACATCATTAAATGAGTATAGTCGTTGATTACCATGTGTCCGTTCAGGGTGTATCAAAGCATGCTGCTCGTAATAGCGGATTTGCCGCGCTGTCAGATCAGTCAAGCGTTGCACGATTCCAATCGGAAACAAAGCAAGCTTACGTCGCATGGCATCATCCATCTGGTTATCCTCCTCTAATGGCTCTAACATTCATAGACATCATGTAAAGATCATGTATCCTCTATAGCGTTCAGATCGTAGCATACCTTCCATTAGACGTCAATAAATAATTGACACTAAGTGTAAAGCTAATGTTATGATATGAAGTAATTACCACTTTAGAGTTAGTCCATGTTCTAATAGCCCCAACTTTTCTAATGCATGCATGACTGCGAGCTTTACATGGGAAAAAGTAAGACCACCTTGCATATACGCGACGTAGGGTGGTCGCATGGGTCCGTCAGCTGATAGTTCTATTGAAGCCCCTTGAATGAATGTCCCTGCAGCCATGATGACTTCATCTTGATAACCTGGCATCAACCATGGTTCTGGTAATACGTGAGCGTCAATCGGTGATGATTGTTGAATCGCCTGACAAAACTGAACGACCTGTATTGCAGAACCCAATCGAATACGTAACACAATATCATCATGCGCATCAGCAGGCAGCGGTGCACAGTCCATCCCGACAGATGTAAATGCAGCTGCTGCAAATATATTGCCTTTCAGAGCTTGTCCTACAACATGGGGTGCTAAAAATAAACCCTGAAAAAATAATCGGTATTGTTCATAAGATCCCATCTCAGATCCGATGCCTGGCGCAGTTAATCGATAGGAAGCAAGTTCTATGGCATTTTTCGTTCCCACAAGATATCCGCCTGTTGGAGCTATACCACCACCTGGATTCTTAATCAGTGATCCAACGACTAGATCAGCACCAACATCACAAGGCTCTACAACATCCGTGAATTCACCATAGCAATTGTCTACTACTACATATACATCAGGATATGTGTGTTTGATCTTTGCAATGGCAATTCCAATTTCTGAAACTGACAATGCACGTCGCCACGCATAACCTGGCGAACGTTGAAAAGCTACTACTTTCGTACTTGCATCAATAGTAGCTAATATAGAAGGTACGTCGATCGTTTCGTCTTGTTTTAATGCAACAGAGTGAAAATGAACTCCAAAGTCCCTTAAAGTTCCTTGTCCACTTTTCTCTTCTTGATCTACACCGATTACAGTTTGGAGTGTGTCATAGGGTTCTCCAGTTGCGTAAATAAGAGTATCTCCCGGACGTAGTAACCCAAAATATGCAATGGCTAAAGCATGAGTTCCTGAAGCGATGCTAGGCCTTACAATAGCCTCTTCAGCGCCAAAAACAAGTGCATATACTTTCTCGAGTTGCTCCCTTCCCCTGTCCCCTAATCCATACCCTGTGGAACCACTTAAATCACTGTCTGTCACTTTTGCCGATGCAAATGCCGACAGTACTTTTTCTTGATTGCGATCTATAAGGTGGTCTACTTTTGCAAACTCTGCACTCCACTGTCTTTCGATATGTTTAATTGTGTTCCATTGCATTTCATTCATAACCATTGATCCTCCACTACAATTTCGCGATCACTCAAAAAATCGACAAAGTGACTGATTTCCTTTTCATCTATGGCCACATCTACGTATAGGTGATCGTCCTTTTCATGGCAACTTGAGACTTCTCCTAATAAATAAGCTTCGGCCAATATATCGCTGCGTTTCGATGGGATTTGTAGATGTAAAGTTACTCGTTTTAAAATAACATGATCAATGGCAGATAATAGTTGAGATAATGTGTCCTGCCAAAGAATCGACCCTCGAACCACCTGATCTGCAGTATGATCTTGGAATTCTGCATCTTGAGAATCTGGTAGTAAGTCCATTTTATTAAAAACGCTAATGACTGGTACCTTTGTTTTTAAGACATCATGCACCACGTCGTAAACCGTCTTCATTTCCTCCTCACGGTATGGTGAAGATGCATCAATTACGTGAATAAGTACATCAGAGTCCAATGCTTCTTCTAATGTTGCTCGAAAAGCATCAATGAGATGGTGTGGCAACTCCCGGATAAATCCTACCGTATCAGTGACGACCAGTGTTTGAGAAGCATACATAACACGTCTAGAAGTTGGATCTAATGTATCAAACAAGCGGTCATTTCCTGGCTCTACCTGCTTTTCACCATATCGTTTTGCCAAATGAGCTAAAAGAGTTGTTTTACCTGCATTGGTATATCCTACAAGTCCGACTGTATACACACCAAGCCGGCGCCTTCTTCTCCGTAATTCCGCTCGCTTCACTCCTGCTTCAATGACAATACGCCGCAATTTGGCGATATCTTTGCGAATGGTTCTCCGATCAATTTCAAGTTTTGTTTCACCAGGTCCACGTGTTCCAATACCTGCACCAAGACGCGACATGGTTACTCCTTGTCCCATTAATCGTGGTAAAGCATACTGCAATTCGGCTAAACGAACCTGTGCTTTGCCTTCAAAACTTTTAGCTCTAGAAGCAAAAATATCTAGAATTAACTGTGTTCGATCAATTACTCGAATCATGCATACATCTTCTACATTGCGCAATTGGCTCCCCGAAAGTTCGATGCCAAAAATAATCAGCGTAGCTGACTCTGCTTTCGCAAAATCAGCTAACTCTTCAAGCTTTCCTTTGCCGATCAAGGTTTTTGCATGATCTTTTACCATTGACTGAAACAATTCACCTACCATATCAACTCCCGCTGTATGAGCAAGGCTTTTTAATTCTTCACGCATATACTCTCGTTTAGACTCTGATTCATCGGAGTGATACACATGGACTAAGATGGCTCGAAGTGGTACAAAAGCTCCAGCAATGTCATGCATTTTCAGATTAATTCCCCCTCATCCAAGCTGCATACGAATAGTTTACCATATTTGTCCTTTCTAAAACGTGTTTGAGTGGGGATACTCCTTGATCATATTTTGCTGATATAAATACTGCCTTGTATCGACGCAACATTCCTTCAAGACGACGTTGACGTTTTGTGGATAGTAGATCCATCTTATTCATAATTAGCACGTATGGAACTTTGCGTGACTTTGCCAACGAATAAATTTGCTCATCAATGGAGTGGAGTTTATCATCATGTAATGTGGATGCATCGACTACGTGAAATACAAGGTCGCATGAAATGAATAACTGTAGTGTTCTTGTCATCCCATGGCGATGATGAATATTCATCATAGCGTCTTCAGATAGTCCAACAGTATCATATAATACGACTGGTTGCCCCATTGTTTGGCTCATCCCAATGCCTATAGTCTGCACGCCCACAGTAGAATGTTCGCAGCCATTAACCAATGTCTGCACCGCTTCATTGACGATTATGACTTGTTCAGTAGGCACATCGCGTAGTAGCTCTTTTATGACGAAAACAGATTTCATTCCACACAATTTTGCAAGACGAAAACTAAGCAAAGTCTTCCCAACGTTTGGTTGCCCGATCACTATACAATGATTCATGATCTGTCTCCCCCCGAAAATCAGTAGCAACAAGAGTCATCAGTTCTCGTCGTGTAGGTTCATGCTGTTCCATGATACGAACAGCTTGTCGGCGAATTGCACGCTCTATTATATTTCTGACGGTACGAGCATTGCTAAAGTCTTCGCGTAGTTGCTCATGACGTAACTGCTGGCGCAAACTCATCGTAGCATCAGGTGACAAATGATATTGCCGTTCTCTAACCATACCTGTGGCGATTTGCAATAATTCTTGTTCTGAGTAATCCGGGAAAAATACATGAAGCGGAAAACGAGAGGAAAGACCAGGATTAAGTGAAAGGAAATAATTCATTTCTACTTCATAACCTGCAAGAATAACAATTAGATCGTGTTTCCGATCTTCCATACCTTTAACAAGTGTGTCGATGGCTTCTCGCCCAAAATCTTTTTCTCCCCCACGAGCGATGGCGTATGCCTCATCGACAAATAAAATACCACCCATCGCTTGTTCCATGAGCGCACGAGTTTTTTGAGCCGTGTGCCCAATGTATTCACCTACTAAATCAGCTCGCTCAACTTCAACGACATGACCTTGAGATAACACACCGAGCGCACAGAGGAGTGGACCTAATAAGCGAGCAACTGTTGTCTTTCCCGTTCCTGGACGTCCAGAAAAAATCATATGCAAAACCGTTTGATTTAATTTCAAACCAGCCTCTTGTCGCAATGCTTGAACGGCCAGATAAGCATACAATTCGTCGATAGAACGTTTGACCTCTGAAAGACCAATTAAAGCATGTAGAGGGGCTAATAATTGGTCTTTAGAAAGTATTGGATGTACTTTTTCTATTTGTGAACTTACAGCTGGCCCATACGCATCTACTGTTTTTCCTTGGATTCGCGGAACAAGTTGAGATGTCGTTACACCAAAGCGATCGCCTTTAAAGCGATTAAATCGTTCATCATACAATTGGCGAAGTTGCTCTAAAGAAGTAGAAAAACTCAATTTCCCTTGTGAAAAACCATCGATAATAGTTTCCGTCTTTTTTTGTTCAAATGGTGTATGTCTCCATTGCACTGTCATCACCCGCTTAACCGGAGTGATGACAGTATACGCACGGATAACCATATAGGTGAATGCCTAAGTGCGCCTCATGATCATGCTACCACTTAATATGATGATTCCTCCAATAACAGTCACTAATGTAACTACTTGACCTAACCATATCCATTGCAGGATTGCTGCAAAAATGGATTGTGGATAAAAAGTGAGAGCCGCTGATACAGCTCCAGGTACTCTTGCTAAGCCGTATCCATAAAGTATGTAAGCAAGAGTACTTACGAATATAACGATAAAAAGTAAACTAATCCATCCGTTTACAGTGAGCGTACTTAGCACAGTAGCTACAGACCATGAATGAGTGATGATGACAAGGAGCCACAGCATCACAG
Source organism: Sulfoacidibacillus ferrooxidans (assembly GCF_022606465.1). Classification (NCBI taxonomy): domain Bacteria; kingdom Bacillati; phylum Bacillota; class Bacilli; order Caryophanales; family Alicyclobacillaceae; genus Sulfoacidibacillus; species Sulfoacidibacillus ferrooxidans. The sequence goes on along the minus strand of NZ_JALBUF010000007.1, from coordinate 127,647 downwards.
CTCCAGCAAATGATGTCACAGCAAGGACATCAAATAATGGAAGTCGAGTATACAGTTTTCGCGAAATAACTGTATACATTGCAAAAGAGGCAGTTCCAATCACTGCATCGCCAATAGCCCAAAGACTATCTGTTCCGCGTGAAGCTGCTTGGGAGCTAATGACGATTACACCTACTAGTGCAATGAATAAGCCAATCATTTGTTTTTTTGATATTTTTTCGCGATATAAAAAATAAGCAAAGAGTGCGGTTAATACAGGTGCAGCATTGACAATAAGTAATGATTCAATAGGTGGAAGTATATCTAAGGATTGATAGAAAAAAAGTGGATAGATGACTGCTGAAGTCAGACTGGCTGCAAAAAGCAACCATATATCTTGCTTAGTCAATGCTCTTAGACGCCGCAAAGCGAAGATCATGGCTGGTACAAACAGTATTGCAGTAAACGTATAGCGCCATACAGAAAGAGATAACGGACTAAGAGCTTGGAGCGCCGCTGCTCCTACAACAGCGTGCGCCCCCCATATTGCACTCACTACGATGAGTAGAACATATGGCGCCCATCGTTTCATATAGTAAGCGTTCCCTTATGTCCATACCATTCACCTTCGCAAATAAATGTAGCCGGACCTCGCATATGGACATGTCCATCTTGATTCCACGTTATGTGTAAATCTCCACCTAGTAGATGAACGACGACGGTTTCGCCACGGGCTAACTGGTTGTTTAAAACACCAGCTACAACAGCTGCACAAGCACCCGTACCGCATGCCATAGTAATCCCCGAGCCACGTTCCCACACACGAAAATCTAGTTCTCTATCATTTTTTGCCGTGACAAATTCCACATTGACACGTTCAGGAAAAAGGGAGTGCGTTTCTATTAGTGGACCAATTTTCTCCACCTCCACTTGTGTCGCGTCATCCACAAAAATAACTGCATGTGGATTACCCATTGAGACACCCGTAAAATGAAAGGTTTGTTGATCAATCTCTACCGGTTGTAGCAATGCTTGTTCTTCTTTTGGTCCACCTAATACAGGAAGTTGCTGGCGTTGTAGACGAGGTTCTCCCATATCTACTGTTATTTCTTCAACTACATCGGAATGCTCATCGATGTGAAGTTCAAGATGCATGAGTCCTCCTTTGGTTTCTATTGTTAGGTTTTTCTTTTTAATAATCCCCTTTTCATACAGGTACTTCCCTACACAGCGCAATCCATTACCACAATTTTGACTTTCTGATCCGTCTTCATTAAAAATGCGCATACGAGCATCCGCTACAGAGGAATGACCCATCGTGATCATACCGTCTGACCCGATACCTGTATTGACGTTTGATACATCAATCGCGAGAGGCGAGAGATCATGTTCTGCAATCTGTTCTTCCCACAGATTAATATAAATATAATTATTTCCTAAGCCGTGCATCTTAGTGAATTTCAAGTCATACATCTCCCCTCGATCATTACTTAATGACGATGTTATAAATTCTTCCTGGAACATAAATCTCTTTGACAATTGTCTTTTCTTTAATTGCAGACTGCACATGCGTACTTTCAAAGACCACCTGGCGAACTGCATCTTGATGAGATTCGCGTTCAACGTCAATACGATCACGAATTTTCCCGTTGACTTGAACGATCAATGTAATGGTTTCATCAAGTAAATACTGTTCATCCACTTGTGGCCATTGTGCATCAAACACGGAGCCATTCTTGTGAAGTAACTGCCATGCTTCTTCTCCTAAATGCGGTGCAAGTGGTGCAAGACATATGACGAGCGTCTGTAAAGTCATATCATCGATCTTTTCATCTTGTTCAATGAGCGCTGTGATAAATTCCATAAATGCACTTACCACAGTATTAAAACGAAAACTTACAATTCGCTCAGTTACTTGTTGCACAAATCGATGACGCAGTTTACGTAAGTTAGTAGATCCCTCTTTTGGTGCACCTTCTGCCGAATCAGCGATCAGGCGGTATGTTTTTGTAAGAAAACGGTGGACTCCTTCTATCGCTCGTGGATTCCATTCTGCATCAATCTCTGGAGGACCGACAAATAATTCATACATACGCAATGTATCTGTGCCATATTTCTCTACCAATTCTTCAGGACTTACCACATTACCTTTGGATTTTGACATTTTGGCGCCATGTAACGTCATCATTCCTTGGTTAAACAGACGTGTAAAAGGTTCTTTAAATCCAATGACATTGCGATCATAGAGCACTTTTGTAAAAAATCGAGCATAAAGTAGATGCAATACGGCATGCTCAACACCGCCAATATACATGTCAACAGGTAGCCAATAGTCTACTTTATCGCGATCAAACGGTTTACTCTCATTGTGTGGATCTGCAAAACGCAAGAAATACCAACACGACCCTGCCCATTGAGGCATGGTATCTGTTTCTCTTTTCGCAGGTCCACCACACGTTGGACAAGTGGTATTGACAAATGACTCTATTGCTGCCAATGGAGACTCACCAGTACCCGTAGGTTCATAGCGTTCAACATCAGGCAACAAGATGGGCAAATCCTCCTCTTTAACAGGCACAATACCACATTGTTCACAATGGACAACAGGAATAGGCTCACCCCAATAGCGCTGACGCGCAAAGACCCAATCTCGCAATTTATACCCTACTGTGCGCTTAGCAATACCCTGTACTACCAGGTCATCCACAAGTTTTTGTTTTGCTTCATCCACTGATAAACCATTGTAAGGTCCTGAATGAATCAATACGCCATCATTGGTTTGTGCAGCTTCCATCTCATCATCCACATCATCGGAATCTCCATCAGCAGAGATAACGCGTACTACAGGTAAATCAAACTGGCGAGCAAACTCAAAATCTCGTTGATCGTGTGCTGGAACAGCCATAATTGCCCCTGTTCCATAATCCATCAAAACATAATCAGCAATCCATACAGGAATTTTTTCACCAGATAGTGGATGGATGGCATATCCACCTGTAAACACACCTGTTTTGGTTTTATCAACCTGTTGTCTTGCTAATTGTGATTTTACCAATGTCTGGGTAACGTATTCTGCTACTACAGATGCATATTCAGGTGTTGTTAATTTCTGTACAAGTGGATGTTCAGGTGCCAAAACCATATAGGTAACACCGTATAATGTGTCAGGTCTAGTGGTAAAAACCACTATTTTTTCTGATGAATGTTCTATCGAAAATTCTAATTCAGCACCCACACTACGCCCAATCCAATTAGCCTGCATTTTTTTTACTTTCTCAGGCCACTCCAACGTTTCTAAGTCCTCAAGAAGACGTTCCGCATAAGCTGTGATGCGTAACATCCACTGATTCATATTGCGTTTAGTGACTGGAGTTCCACAGCGTTCGCAAGCGCCATCTACTACTTCTTCGTTTGCAAGACCGGTCTTACAACTTGGACACCAATTAATTGGCATTTCTTTACGGTATGCAAGTCCCATATCATATAATTGCAAGAAAATCCACTGTGTCCATTTATAATATTCTGGTGAACTTGTATTTATCTCGCGCGTCCAATCAAACATAGCTCCCATGCGCTGTAATTGATCTTTGAAATTAGCGATATTGCGTGCAGTACCAATAGCTGGATGAATTCCTTTTTTAATCGCATCATTTTCAGCAGGGAGTCCAAAAGCATCCCACCCCATGGGATGAAGCACTTCATAACCAGTGAGACGTTTATAACGACTCCAAACATCGGATAAAACGTAACCCCGCCAATGTCCGACATGAAGTCCGGATCCAGACGGATATGGGAACATATCTAAACAATAATATTTTGGCCGTGTTGCATCTTTATGAACATCATGTTGAGCAGTTTTGCTCCATATCGTGCGCCATTTTTCTTCAATGGAAGTTGCATCATAGTTCATCTTATAGCCCCCCTTAAATGCAAAAAAACCCCCACCCCATACAGGGGCGAGAATGTCTCGCGGTACCACCCTGCTTAAGAATAGACATATAAAACATCCATTCCTCGCTCACTCAGTCGATAAAGAGACCACTCACTGCTCCAGGGATGAGATTCACCTGACATGCGCTCTTGGCTCGCACCCTCCGCCAACTCTCTGCCTCGCATGACAATAGGCTACTTTTCCCTTTCATCGCTCATACATGAAATTTATGTATAGAAATATAACAAAAAGATTGCGCAAGCGCAATCTTTTTAGCTGGCGGAGTGAGAGGGATTCGAACCCTCGATACGCCTTAACAGCATATACTCGCTTAGCAGGCGAGCGCCTTCGACCAACTCGGCCATCACTCCACTTATATGGCTCCCCGAGTAGGATTCGAACCTACGACCCTCCGGTTAACAGCCGGATGCTCTACCGCTGAGCTATCGAGGAATAATAACCTATCAACTGTTATTGCGCGATAAGCACTATAAATGGTGGAGATAAGCGGACTCGAACCGCTGACCCCCTGCGTGCAAGGCAGGTGCTCTACCAACTGAGCTATATCCCCGAATCGACTTCTACAAGATAACACAATTTGATACCTAATGCAAGTCCTTTTTACTCTTTTTTAAAAATCACTATAGAATTTCAGGGTGAAATGTATAGTATATAAATATAGGTGCCAAAAAGTTGATGGCGCCGATGATAAAAAATGTGATAGCCCAATGAACCGCATTGCCAGTCGGTGAATGCGAGACGTTTTTATCTTTATTCAACCCAGAGTGTGCACTACTTTTCGCGGACCAACGCTGTCTAGCCCCAGTAGAGAACATAGCAATTCCGGATAAACCAAGTAAGATCATGCCAAGCATGCCAAACCAATTGTACTCAATACTCCAATCTTTAGTTGCTACAGATAACAAAATACCGAGTACCGCAATACCTAATCCGATGATTAGTCTCAATAATACAGCACGCGCAACTGACACAAGCAACCTCCTCAAGCATAGATAGCTTCCATATTGTGTGCAATCAGGAATAGATCATTCACAATGATATACACTACCCAATGCGAATGTACTATTATTACAAAAGATATTCTAGCACGATGGTATGTTCTCGATTCCAAACTCTCCTACCTGCCACAGTGACCCAATCAGTGTCTTGTACATCGAGTACATCTAATGCGGCATCAACAATATACCCTCCAGTAGAAGTGACCAGTAAACGCGTGTGTTCATCATAGTCCTTCGCTATGACACCGAGTTTTTTGCGTAGATCTTGAATACCAATAACAGTGCCACGTAGATCAGCAAACCCCAATTCAAAGTACTCCATCCCTGCTTCAAAGCGAATAGGTAGCATACGTTCGATGGATTGAATATGATGTACAGGTGTTGCATAGTGCATATCATGTAACTGAAACACAACATATTTCATGGCGACCCATCCTTCTTATCTGTGATTTACAGTATGTACATATGTATTGAAAGTGATAGTCTTCGACATCACTTGCTAAGTTCCTCCTCTCAATCGTCTGTATTTTTTATAACAATAAGACCACATAGCAAAATAAATCTACCATGCGGTCTATTCTACTGATGATTGCCCTATATACTGATTGTTTACTTGCCTAGCGATTGACTGACTGCATCCCTTGCTCTGTGTACCGCATGCCTGCTGCTATTCCAACAGGAGCAAGTTTTGCAATCCGTTGCATATCTTCATCTGTTAAATGAACATCTACACTACCTAGGTTTTCCTCAAGATATTTTCTGCGTTTGGTCCCTGGTATCGGCACAATATCTTGACCTAAGGCTAATAGCCATGCTAACGCAAGTTGTGATGGTGTGCAATTCTTTGCTTTTGCCATTTCTTCGATCCGCTCAACTAAGGATATGTTTTTCCCGAAATTATCACCTTGAAACCGTGGTGAAAACCGACGATAATCGTCTTTTTCTAGATCTTCAAAATTTTTAATCTGACCACTTAAAAAGCCGCGTCCAAGTGGACTATAGGGAACAAATCCAATACCGAGAGCTCGACATGTGGGTAAAATCTCATCCTCTACATCTCTACTCCACAATGAATATTCTGTTTGCAGCGCTGAAATCGGGTGTACACGATGCGCTTTCCGTATCGTTTCTGGTGAAGCTTCTGACAGTCCAAGGTAACGCACCTTACCTTCATCCACTAGTTGTGCCATTGCGCCTACAGTTTCTTCTATTGGTACAGATGGATCGACACGATGTTGATAGTAAAGATCAATATAATCTGTATGTAAGCGCTGTAAACTTGCTTCACATGCTTTTTTTACATACTCTGGACGACCGTCTACACGTACAAAGCTACCGTCTTGCGCACGCACATTACCAAACTTCGTTGCAATGACAACATGCTCTCGCGATCCTTTTAGAGCTTCCCCGACAAGTTCTTCATTTTTCCCAACGCCATACATATCGGCGGTATCAAAAAAAGTAATGCCGAGCTCTAATGCACGATGAATGGTAGAGATACTTTCTTGATCGTCGCGATCACTATAGAAATCGGACATTCCCATACAGCCAAGACCAAGTGATGAAACGACTAAACCTTCTTTACCTAAATGACGACTATTCACGGTATCCCTCCTAATCTACATAGCTTCCCCGAAATATGGGTCGTTCACCAATAGTTTGTGCAGAAACGTAAACAAACTGTAATGGCGATATAGCATTTATCGTTCTTACAACGATCGATTGCACTTTTGATGATGGCTCAAAAATGATTAACTCTCCAGTAACCACTTCAATTGATTCTGTGCCAAATACACCACTTCCTAAAAAAACATACATCATAGATTGGTATCCTGAGGGGACTGTCAATGTAACACTGAGGCCACCTTCGTTTGGATCGAGACTAATGTCTTCATACAACATCGGTTGTTGTAGTGTAACAGGTGAGCCTAGTCCTACAAGAATTTTTCGTCGAACACCACGTTGTTCAAAAACAGGCAAATCTGCAGAAGCTACATTTTGGTAACTGGGTTCCATTCCTTTTTGTTCGCGTGGCAAGTTTACCCATAATTGCAGTCCCTGATTGATCCCGTTAGCACCAGGCATTTCTGAATGAACAATCCCACTCCCAGCTGTAATGCGCTGAACTCCACCAGCTACGATCATTTTGGATCGTCCGACACTATCTTCATGCAAAAAAGCACCTTGAAGCATATACGTAATAGTTTCAAAACCGCGGTGCGGGTGGCTTGGAAATCCTGCTGGTTTTTGCACTGAAAAATGATCAAATAATAGAAAAGGATCTAGATATCCTACATGATAGGAAGGAAGCAAGCGCCTTAATTGTGCTCCATCTCCATCCATCGTTTGAAGCCCTTTAATCTTCTGTGCCTTATTCATCACAGATAAGCTCCTTTTCCCTAAAATATACGTTTAGCATATCATACAAACAAATAATAAGAAACTATTTTATTGTACATAAAAAATCGCCACTTAGGAACAATCATGCAATTCCTGTGGCGTCAATTGATATGATTCATTGTTTGTCTGTCATCTAGGTCATACTGAAAATGAACTTTTTAAAGAGACAACTCTATTAAATACCGGGTGTTTAGGAAGTGATAACTTTGGGTCCACACTAAAGTATCCATGGCGAAAAAATTGAAATTTATCATATGGCACTGCATCGCAAAGCTGTTCTTCCACAAATCCTTGTAATATTTGAAGTGATTGAGCATTAATTCTGTGTAAAAATGCATCTTCACTATCGTCTTCAGTTGTATCGACAAGTGGTTCAAATAAACGAAATTGAACTGGTAGGACGTGTCCTGCATCAACCCAATGAATCGTTCCTTTTACTTTTCTACCTGTAAAACCTGACCCACTCTTTGTTTCCGGATCATATGTGCAGTGTAATTCACGAATCATACCATGTTCATCTTTAATAACCTCGTCGCAACGAATAAAATAAGCGTGCTTTAATCTCACTTCGTTACCTGGAAATAAACGAAAATATTTTGCTGGAGGATTTTCCATGAAGTCATCATACTCGATGTATAACTCCCTAGAGAACGGAATTTGCCGGGTTCCCATTTCTGGATTCTCTGAATTATTTTCCGCTTCTAGCCATTCGGTTTGGTTTTCTGGGTAATTGGTAATCACCACTTTTAACGGGCGCAATATTGCCATCGTTCGCATCGCCTTTAATTTTAAATCTTCCCGTACAAAATGTTCGAGCATTCTTTCGTCCACTCTACTATTATTTTTTGCAACACCTATTTCACGCGCAAAAGTGCGTATTGACTCTGGTGTATAGCCTCTTCTTCGTAGCCCAGAAATGGTGGGCATACGTGGATCATCCCAACCATCAACGATGGATTCATCGACTAATTGTTTTAGTTTACGCTTACTCATCACAGTATTGGTCATATTTAAACGAGCGAACTCATATTGATGGGGCACAGATTTCATTTCACATTCACTGACTACCCAATCATATAATAAACGATGATCAGCAAACTCTAGCGTACACAAAGAGTGTGTAACACCCTCGATTGCATCTTCCAGTGGATGAGCATAATCATACATCGGATAGATGCACCAATCATCCCCTGTACGATGATGGTGCGCATGTGCAATGCGATAGAGTACAGGATCACGCATATTGAGATTGGGTGAACTCATATTAATACTAGCCCGTAAGACTTTTGAGCCATCAGGAAACAAGCCATTACGCATGTCTTCAAATAATGACAAGTTTTCTTCTATGCTGCGGTTTCGATATGGACTTTCTACTCCAGGTTCTGTCAGTGTCCCGCGCATTTCACGAATTTGATCAGCTGACAAATCGCAAACATATGCTTTACCTTTCTTAATAAGTATCTGTGCACGGTGATACATTTCTTCAAAATAATCAGATGCAAAACATAGTTTGTCCCAATGAAAGCCGAGCCAAGCGACATCCGCCTTGATTGCGTCTACATACTCTATATCTTCCTTCAAAGGATTGGTATCATCAAAGCGCAAATTTGTTTTACCGTGAAATTCATCTGCTAGCTCAAAGTTTAGACAAATCGATTTTGCATGCCCAATATGCAAATAGCCGTTAGGTTCTGGAGGAAATCGTGTGATCACTTCGTGAACTGCACCGGAAGCGACATCTTCGGTCACGATATTTTTAATAAAGTTTGTTGCCACTAACAGTTGATCCAATGTAATAACCATCCTCGTAGTCAAATGTAAACTTGAAATTGGTCTTTATTGTATCATACGACACCACATATTGCCGAATGGTCCATCCTGTTATATAAACTGTGATCACATTCTCACCATTTAATGATGAGAATGTAGTAATTCGTGAATTTGTGCTGCATGTCTTAATTCATGTTTACCAATAAAGATGATCCACTGCTTTATGCTCAACATCCCTAAAAAAGGATGACGAAAAGTTGGAGAGATATGATCTATGGACTGAGAGTCATCTATTTGTGTCAGCAATTTGAGCAGTTCATCTCTTGATGCAGTTAATTGTCCATCTAATTCTTCAATTGAATACTCTCGCGCAGGTGGAAATAGATCATCAGGTGCGTCCACTCGGACTGAACGGTTTACGACTATCTCCATAGGAATCGCTTTTTCATCAATTTCAATCGAGTGAGAAAGACCAATTTTAATGACTTTTGTTACACTTTGCTCTGTTAAAACAAGATGCCAAAAGACCTGTCCAACTGTCCATAGATGTTCATTGTCCTTAGCATTTAGCTCTTCATCTGTCAAACTGCGTAAAATTGTCAGTAACTGCTCACGCTCTTGTAAAAGCTCTTTCGAAATAGCATCCATTTTAACATTCTCCTCCTGTACGTGACATGTCTTGCAAGCGATCATTCTCTAATATTGAATCATTGTTATGAGATCATTGTGTCTTCATTGAGCATTGCAACTTGCGATTGGCGTGATCCAGTAAGTTTCCAAGCAGGATATATGCGTCTAACCGGTAAGATAATGGCTGTCGTCGCGAGTGCTTTTAATGCATCTCCTGGTAAGTATGGCCAAAACCCGAGCAACATTGCTTTACTCAAAGAAACATGTAATACATGACCCAACCATGGTACACCAGTGACATAACACAGAAGGGATCCAAAAATTTCAATTGATAAAAAAATCTTGATAAAAGCCATCCATCCATTTCCTTTAATACGTGTAACCAGCAGACCCACAAATAAAGCATCGAGTGGATACATCCACACATATCCACCGGATGGTCCTAAAAGAACACCTAGACCACCCTGCCCATCAAATAACGGCAATCCTAAGCCACCTAATACAACTAGTAATAGTGCACTAAGGAAACCGTAACCGCCACCTAAAAATGCACCCATGAGCATAATACCCATATTACCCAGAGTGATCGGAACGGGTGAAAAGCCGAGATTAATCTGTAAGAAACTTAGTACGACAGCGATTGCAGCAAAGATGGCGCTAAAGACGACACCACGAACAGTAAATCTGCCATTCATTTATATGATCTCCCCCAAATATTAAATGATATGTTACCATCATAAATGATTGATTTATTCTAGCATGACTATACATCGTCTGGAAAGGAATGCTTATGATTCTTCACCATTTTCTTTTAGATCAAGTAGCTGTCGCGTATGTGATCGATGATGGAATTGCACTTGTTTGTTCCGATATCAGTTTTAGTATTGAACCGGGTGAGCTAGTTGCGATTGTTGGTAAGAATGGCAGTGGTAAAAGCACACTAGCACGTGTTCTAGCAGGTTTATTACCCATCTCTCGTGGGACAATGATTAAAAGTCCTGAAGCGTTACACTCCACACAAATCATCATGCAAAATCCAGATGCTCAAATTATCGGAGATACTGTTTATGAAGATATCTGTTTTGGTTTAGAAAATCATTGCATTGCAAGCGCTGATATGCCAATCAGAGCACGCAAAGCATTATCTGCTGTAGGTCTGCTTCCTTTTATGCATGTTCAGGTAGATAAGTTATCCGGTGGACAAAAACAGCTCTTGTGTATCGCTTCTGCACTAGCCATCGATGCAGATGTACTGATTTTTGATGAATCTACGGCCATGTTAGATCCGCGCTCTAGAATGGAAATCATTGAAGTGATACAGTCTTTGCACAAAGAAGGTCGTACTGTGCTATGGGTGACGCAACTATTAGAAGAAATCGGACATTTTCAACGTGTGATTGCACTACACGAAGGGAAGATCTCATTTGATGGTACGCCGAGTGCATTTTTTTATCAGTTGAATGATGATGATGAGACTCCCTGTGAAAAACTTCAATTGATTCCACCGTATCCTGTTTTAGTAGTGAACGAGCTCCACCGTGCAGGCATGATGCTTGTAGAACAACCAGTATTGATGAGTCAGTTAAAGGAAGTTATTATTAAACAATGCCTATCCATATAAAAAATCTAACCATATACGAACGCAATTCTTCAAAAACGATTCTCGATCATCTAGACTGCACCATCAATGATCAACAGATAACTCTGATTATAGGTAAAACGGGTGCAGGAAAATCCACGTTTTTAGATGCCATATCCGGGTTAATTGAAATAGATTCTGGATTCATTACCTACGACGAGCAACCACTTTGGGGTAAACGTCGTCCATCAAAAGAAATCATACTTTCTACTGGTAATGTCTTTCAATCTCCGTGGCAACAGTTATTTGCGCGAACGGTTGATGCGGAATTTATATACTCTCTCAAAGTTTATCATCTTACCAAAGAGGAGATTGAGAAAAGAATAACCAGTACTTTAGTACAAGTTGGGTTACCACAGACCGTGCGTAACGATTCTACACTTACTTTAAGTGAAGGACAAAAACGAAGAGTCGCGCTAGGTTCTACTTTTGCTACAGAACCTAAGTGGTTATTTCTTGACGAACCAACATCGGGCTTAGACTCAAATGGTGCACAGCGCATTGTAAATTACCTGTTAGAACAAAAAAAACGCATAACAGGTGGCATTATCATCGTCACCCATGATTTGGATACATTTTTACCTGTAGCAGATCAAGTCATTGTGATGCAAGATGGTCATATTGTCGCGCAAATGCAGCCTGTTGAATTATGCGCACATCCAGATGTATTACTGAGTGCAGACATTGGATACCCGCATTATATCGAACTGATTCAAAGTTTACGTCAATTTGGATTACCTGTTCCATTGGAAATTTTATCAGCAAAAGACATGGCAACGTGGTTACTGATGAATGCTATAGGAATTGCACACAATCATCATATAGAAGAAGGAGAAAAAAAATTACATGGAGAAATTCAACGTGGCTCTAAGGAGATAAGCTCTCTAGCATTACCTGAGGAGCAGTTGGAGCATTTGGCTATGCGGCTCGATCCGCGCGCTAAGTGGCTGATCTATATCATGTTTTCTTTCGGGATTTTTTATCAATCAGATTGGATAGGTTTGATTTTCCCTGCTTTGCTCACAACAGGTGCAGTGGTTATATCTCGAGTTTCCTATCGAAAAATAGGCACGGTGACCAAACCATTTTTGTTTTTAATCGGCATCTCCTTTCTATTATCCGGACTTCAGTTTGGTCATCAACCGTCCTTGTTTCACGTAGGAGAAGTAGGATTTAATTTTTCCAACGGATTAGTCACGTTATTATCACTCAGTAAAATACTACTTATCATGATTTTGGGAGGGTTACTTTCAGCTACTACAAGTCCCTTACAAGTCAAACGAAGTCTTGAGCAGCCTCTCTCTCGTCTTCCAATGTTGCGCGTACCAGTAGAAGCATTTTCACTGGCAACCATGCTTATTTTTCGTTTTATTCCCATCATTTTTCGAGAAACAAACCGATTTTCTAAGATTACTCGAGCGCGAGCAAAACACTATACCAAACAGGGAACTATAACATTCACAGATATTGTAGCGTTGATCATCCCACTTCTTCTTTCCGTTTTACAGCTTGGATCTGATCTAGTACTCGCAATGGAATCTCGCGGCTACCAACGTATCGGAATGGAACGTACTTCTAGTACTCACCTACACATGAAGCGTGAGGATTATATCGCTTTATGTATAGGCTTATTGTCGTTTGTTTTTCTGTTATTAGCTCGCTAGGCTCTTATAAGAGCGGCTCTAATTCACGCAAATGGGATATAATTGCAAAAGGCTGGTCGTTTGTTGACGGTACTGCACCATCTAAGCGGATCCATACGGACTTCATGCCCGCATGGATCGCTCCTAATACATCAGATTCAAAAGAGTCACCCACAAATACAGTTTGATCAGGTCGTACACCATGCGGTGCTAATCCTTCTGCAAAAATCCTCACATCAGGTTTTGGAATTCCTCGATCTTCAGATAAAATAATATGGTCTGCCTTAAAATATGGGGAGAGACCTAAACGCATCACTTTTTCGTGTGTAATTTCAGCATGTCCATTTGTGATAATACCTAATGAATAACGGCTAGCTAAACGTTCGATAATTTCAATCACTTCTCGATCAGGTACAATGGCATTTACATAATTTCGCGCAAAATGACGGTTAAAATCATCAATTTCCAGCGTATCTGCATCAATGCCCAATGTTTGTAGCGTATGACCAATTCGATGACGTCGATACTCCACAAAATTAATCTCACCTGCAAAAACTTGTTTCCACAATGCCAATCTATGCTGTTGGAGTGTTTCATAGATCAATTGTGGATCAAATGACGTGGTCAGAGGATGTTCACGCAATGTGGTAAATAGCCCCATTTTAAATGCCCCAGCAGAATTAAATAACGTATCATCCAGATCAAAGAGAATTGCTCGATGGTCGTTCACGTACCCACGCCTCTCTTATATGATAATGTCTTGCTCTCATTTCATGGCGCATGTATTAGAGTTGTTCTGCAATCACCCGTGCCACATATACGCCACTACTCGCTGCCTGAGAAATACCACGCGAAATGCCTGGACCATCTCCAGCACAAAAGAGCCCTGAAATTTTTGTCTCTAATCGCTTATCGACGTCTGCACGAGAGGCATAAAATTTAGCCTCCACACCATAAAAGAGTGTATGATCACTTGCAATTCCAGGTGTCACGACATTGAGTGCCTCGATCATTTCTTGTAGTGCTACCATCGTCTTATAAGGTAGCACGAGTCCCAAATCACCAGGAACAGCTTCTTTCATAGAAGGTTCCACAAACCCTTCCGCAATTCGTTGTGGCGTACTTCTACGTCCTTTTAAGATATCGCCATATTTTTGAATAATAATGGATCCATTAGATAATTCATTGGCATGCCGGCAAATTTGTTTTGCAAATTCATTAGGACGATCAAATGGCTCAGTAAAGCGATGGCTGACAAGCAAAGCAAAATTGGTATTATCCGTTCCAAGTAAAGGATCTTTATAAGCGTGACCATTTGCAGCCATGACACCCGTGTGATTTTCCACCACTACATGCCCAGAAGGATTACTACAAAATGTCCTGACTCGCAAACCGGTTGACGGCGATTGGAAAATAAATTTCCCTTCATATAAATGTTCATTAATCTCTTGCATGACGACATTAGACGTTTCTACGCGTACGCCAATATCGACTTGATTGGTTGTCATTTTTAATTTGTGATTGCGAAATAATTCTGAAGCCCATGTGGCGCCATCTCGACCTGGTGCTAAAATAACAAAGCGCGCATACAGTTCTTCTCCATCGCGCAATCGCACACCAGCAATATGCGCATCATTTGTTTCACTCGTGTTATCTTTAACGAGAATATCCTCGACAAATGCTCGAAAGCGAAGGTCTATCCGCTCTTCTAAGTAAGTAAAAATACTGTTCATCAGTTCTAGGTTCTTATCTGTCCCAATATGCCGCACTTGTGCGCGCAATAACTTGAGTCCAGCACCAATGGCTCTTCGTTCGATCGCACTGACTGCATCTGTTGTAGGATCAGTTATAGAACCTGGAGCACCGTGAGATAAATTAATCTCATCCACATAGCGAATGAGTGAAAGCACCGCAGAGGGTGGCAGGTAATCCGTTAAGAATCCACCAAACTCTGATGTAATATTGAATTTACCATCACTAAAGCTTCCGGCCCCACCAGCTCCATTGATCACCCCACATGCAGGCCAACAACTAGCATATGTTTTAATTTTATTAGCTGGCGGGCACTTCTCAATTTTCCCTTCCATGATCGGACAATGCCGATACTTTGCTTCGACTCCTTTATCGATGAGCAATACTTTTGCTTGTGGTGCGATTCGAGTACATTCATAGGCCGCATATAGCCCTGCAGGTCCTGCACCTACTATGATTACATCGTATGTCTGTGCCACTACTGACGCCTCCGATTAACTTGTCTTACTTAGAAACTAGCTTCTAATTCATCCACTAGTTTGCCTACATAGGCAACTGCTTGGCGCAATGCCTGTGGTTTCTCCATGTCTACGCCAGCTATTTTTAAGAGTTCTAGTGGTGGCAATGTGCCTCCTGATTGTAGCGCTCGCAACCACCGATCCACTGCTGGTTGACCTTCCTCTTCAATCATGTGCGCCACAGCAGTTGATGCACTTAACCCAGCTGCGTATGTATACGGATATAGACCAGCATAGTAATGGGGTTGACGCATCCACGTAAGTCGTGCACCGTCATCGATAGTCACAGTATCTCCCCAAAATTGTGAAAGCACTTCTCCTTTTTGTTCACACAACACAGCTGCCGTGATCGGTTCATCTTGTTCAGCTAGTTCATAGACTCTCCGTTGCAATTCGCCCTCTAACAAGTGGGTCACAAAGTTGTGATAATACGTTCCAATGGATTGTAATAGTACCCAACGCCGCATCCTTTTGTCTGTTGTGTTTTTTACAATATGCAAAGCTAGTAAAAGTTCATTTAAAGTAGACGGGGCTTCAATAAAGTACATGGACGGCCAAACATTTAGCATTCGCTGCTTTTGTCCAGCCAATTCTCCATGGCCTGCATGACCTAACTCATGTGCAAGAGTAAATGCAGAGCGCATATTATCTACCCATGTCATAAGAATATATGGATGAACGCCATATACATCTGCACAAAAAGCACCGGAAGCCTTCCCTATATTATTAGCGCGATCAATCCAACGTTCCTTAAAGGCCCGAGATAACATCTGTCCATACTCTTCACCAAGTACAGATAGTCCTTCTAAAATCATCTTTTCTGTCTCTTCAAACGTTGTTTTCGGCAAAAAATCATCATCTAATGTTACTTTTAAGTCACAGACAAACATCTCATCTAATCCAAGAACACGTTGCCGTAGCTTTGTTAATTTCCTCATGTGTGGAGCAAGTTCCTCTTGAATAATGTCTAAAACATTATTGTACATCTCGACTGTCACCTGCTGTGAATGTAAGAGCATGTGGGTTGCAGACTCATATCCACGTAAACGCGCCATCACGACTTGTCGTTTGACTTCGGTTGCATAGGTAGAAGCAAACGCGTTTTGATATTGCTTCAGTGTGCTAACAAACGAATGATAAGCCTGTCTTCGTAGTGTGTGGTCTGGAGAAAGTTCATAGTGGTCTTCATATAAGGCAAAAGATACAGGATGTTCTTCCCCATGGTCATCGATCACAGGTGCAAATTGCATATCGGAGCTCTTCGTACGTTCATAAATCATCCCAGGAGACTCTAATACTTCTCCAAGTGCGGCCAATACAGCTTCCGTTTCTGGTAACAATTTGTGTGGTTTTGTATCTAAAATATCGTTTAGGTATTTTTGTACATTGGCTACTCGATCATGTGATGCTATGTATGAAGCGATTTTTCCATCTGGCAATGCGACAATCTCAGATTCAATAAAGGAAAGTTCCGTGCTCATGTGCGCATATAATGATCCTACGCGATCCATATTAGCTTGGTTGATCGGGTCTGTTCCATCTCCTGAACTAAGTAAACTGACATAGGTATATAAACGCATCATCCGTATAGATACAGCTTCCATTTCATCTAGGCAATCAGCTAATCGTTCTGCACTTTCACCTAAGTGGCCTGCATACTCGGTGACATGTTCAATAGCTGGTACTATAGCGATGAGTTCTTTTTCAAAATCCTCCATTGTAGAAAATAGATCACTCACATCAAACGTTAGCTCAACAGGAACTTCTTTGCGTGTATATTCATTGACCACTCTATATCTCACTCCTTTGACAAGCTGTACTACCTATATTACCAGACTATGTAGGAATTTGTACGCAAGTTCTGTTCAATCTGGTAGTATAGATTTCGAAGATCGAAACTTTGTGGGGGAGGACTTAATGTGACTGAATATTTAAATCAAACATGGGATTTAGAATCTATTTTTGCAGGTGGGAGTCACTCTGTAGCTCTTATGAAACACTTGGAGTTGACTCAATCCGAGATTGATCAACTACAGGCAGATATCATAGCAACTGACGCACATGCCGATGCAATGGCATGGTCTAGCCTCTTATATCGAATACAAGATGTCTCTGCGAAGTTGCGTGAAGCTGGAGCATTTTGCGGCTGCTTAGTGAGTCAAAATGTAAGAGATGAACAAGCAAAATTATTGTCAGGTCGCACAACACAACTTAGTGCTTCATTAACAAGCGCATATCTTGCTCTAGATGCAAAACTATTGGAAATGAACGAAGATACATGGAATACTTTACTTAATGAAAAAAGTATTGAAGAATTGCGCTTTAACTTAAAAGAACGGCGCATGCGTGCTTCTGATCGACTCGATCAAGCTCGGGAAACACTGATTGCAGATCTCAGTGTAGATGGATATCACGCTTGGAGCCGGCTTTATCGCACGGTCGTATCAAGGATGACTCTTCCCTTTTCAGTAAATGGTACCACAGTAGCGCTTTCTATGGGCCAGGCGGCCAATAAGTTGATGGATCCAGATCGTGCAGTACGCAGTGCTACGTTTAAAAAATGGGAAGACATATGGACGGAATCTGAAGATTTATGTGCAAGTGCACTCAATCACATTGCGGGGTACAAACTAGCTTTATACAAGCATCGTGGCTGGGATTCAGTACTTCACGAACCCTTACAGTATAACCGAATGACCGAGCGTACTTTACAAGTGATGTGGGATGTAATCGAACAACACCATGTACCTTTTGTTGATTATTTACATCGAAAAGCAAAACTTTTTGGAGTCGAAAAATTGAGCTGGCATGACGTTGCCGCACCTCTTGGCGAAGGAAGCAAAACATATACATATGAACAAGCCGCTGAGTTTATTGTTGAGCAATTCGGTAAGTTCAGCACTGACATGGCTGATTTCGCGCAAAAAGCACTACGCAATCGTTGGGTTGAGGCACAAGATCGTGCGGGAAAAGATACTGGAGGATACTGTACTAGTTTTCCTGTAAGCGAACAATCACGCATCTTCATGACCTTCTCAGGAACTTTTGGCAATGTATCTACTCTTGCACATGAACTTGGGCATGCCTATCACCAATCTGTGATGCGTGGAATACCGATCTTGGCAAAGGGCTACGCGATGAACGTTGCTGAAACAGCCTCGACGATGGCAGAACGTATTGTCACTGATGCCGCAGTTAAACATGCAACAGATCCACATGAACGTCTTGCTCTGTTAGAAGACAAAGTACAGCAGGCTGCAACCATGTTTATGAATATTCGCTCACGCTTCCTCTTTGAAACTCGGTTTTACGAACAGCGTCGCAAGGGACTTGTAGGCGCAAGTGAACTCAGTGAGATCATGGAACAAGCACAGCGAGATGCATTTCATCATTCACTTGGCGAATATCATCCACACTTTTGGGCATCGAAACAACATTTTTATGGTACAGGCGTGCCGTTTTACAATTTCCCATATACCTTTGGGTATCTATTTAGCAATGGGATCTATGCTTTAGCGCAAGAAGAAGGTCCTCAGTTTGCAGATAAGTATGTAGCACTTCTAAGAGATACTGGTCGCATGACAGTAGAAGATCTGGCGCGCAAACATCTAGGTGTCGACCTTACAAAAGCAGATTTCTGGGAACATGCGACACGGGTTGCGATCACTGATGCAACTGAATTTATGCAGTTAACGGAGCACATGTAACTACATTACCCAGATAGCTCTTATTGGCTAGAGGAAGGATATTCGTTACAATAGATTCTGGAGGTGGTTGTTATGTTTGAGGCACATAATCGTTTACAGGTTCAAAGTGAAGAACAAAGCCAGATGTTAGAACAGCGATTTTCCAAAGCTGCAGAACATATGAAGAAGGTTCCTGGATTTGTGAAGTTTAGCATGCTCCGTGCTCACGATGGATCCCATTATCTAGTTAAAACTTTGTGGGAAAGTGAACAACATTTTCATGATTGGGTGAAAAGTCCGCATTTTCAAGCAGCACATGGAGGCCGCGAACAAGGTGGCCAAGCAGAGGTAGCTACTTACCGCGTTATTTATTAGTGCATTCCTTATGAGTGTCATGCATAGTACTTAGACAAACATGACGCACAATTTGTCCACAATGTTACGGTCATTGTTACGATCGGACGAACACTGTGTGTTATTTGATCGTATCTCCCCTTTTACTCTCCATATTTGTGGCATACTACACATGTTGAGAGTAGAGGGGGACATTTTAATGAATCAGTTTGATACAGTAGCTATTGCCAATTTATCAGACGAAGAACGCGCACAAACAATGGGTGAACTCTTTAAGCAACTGAGCTCATTATCTGCAGATCAACAAATGGAAGCCTTGCGTCCACTGATTCAAGATATGGCACAAAGAGCAAATGATGAAGAGTACTTTAAGCTTTGCCAAACCAACCTAACTCTAGCAGCCGCTTTACCTGATGCACAGTTGAAACCATTTCTTGCAAATCGCATGAAGGCGTCTGCCAGTTTACCGGCCGAGCTTACAAAGCGAGATATGCAGCACGTTCAAGAAGCGATTTCCAAGGTGGATTCAACGGTTCGCGAAAAAATCACACGCAATATGTAATTACTTTTGATGCATACACAGACACGATGATTTCATGTAGGTCTGTGTATGCATCTTCCTCGTTTGTTTATCCTTCCGTTTTTATATCTATTTTTCGTTCGATGATCGCTGCAAGTGCTACGAATAACACAGCATAAATAAGTAAGATCAAGACACTCATCCATTGAATCGATTGCCCAGCTAGTAACTCCCAGGCCGGTTTTGCCAATCGATAGGTAGGTGTCCACTTTGCAATTTCTTGCATTACTTTTGGCAGTGCTTGTATAGGAGTCCATAGTCCGCCTAGCATAGAAAGCACGAGATATACGAGCGTTCCAAGTACTTGCGCAGCGTTACCTGCCATCCCAATGAGCACACCGAGTGCAGCAAATGGCAATGAACCGATCCATAGCCATAGAAAGACTTCAATCCACCTTACAAGTGGCATAGTGACATGTTGTGAAAATCCAGCAACAATAAAAACGACAAGAATGATCAATAAAGAAAGTGTAAGCTGTGTAAATACTTTTGCTAGCGCATATCCAACCGATGATAATGGCGTCGTTCGCAAAAATCGTACCCATCCGCTTTTACGCTCTGTTGCAAGCCTTACAGAAAGCGTATTAACTGATGATCCTACAACGCCAAACGCCGCCATAGAGACCATAAAGTACTCACTCCAATAGGTTCCATCGATTGCAACTTTAGTCCCTATTTCATTAATAAATATAAAATAAAATGCGATAGGCATACCAAGTGTCAAGAAAAAGAAGCGACGGTCTCTAATGGTACGTAGAAGATCCGCTTTCCACTGTGACCATAGAGCCCTCATGTGCGTGCCTCCTTTTCTATGGTTAGATGCACAAATGCGTCTTCTAAACCGCCACCAGTTACTTGGATATCACTTATGTCGTACTTCTGGATAATTAAGTTTCGCAAAAGCGCATCTGAATCTGATGTTCGTAAAGTAATTTGTCTCCCTGCTGTCTTTACATCAAGTACATGAGGTAACGAATGAAATCCATCGATGTCACATCTCATTCCAGCGATAAACGAAATTTGCCTGCCCGCAAACTGCATCTTAATTCCTTGCGGAGTATCATCTGCAACGATCGTTCCTGAATTCATGACGATCACGCGATCTGCAACCATATCTGCTTCCTGCAAATCATGAGTAGTAAGAAGCAGTGTTTTTCCGGCAGAGATAAATTGACGTAGCTCATCCCAAAATTGTCGTCTGGAAGTTACATCCATGCCTACAGTAGGCTCATCAAGAAAAATGACTTCGGGGTCTCCTGCTAGAGCTAAAGCAAATTGTAGTCTACGCATTTTTCCCCCTGACAAGGTACTCGCCATCGAACGCGAATCAGCGCCTAATCCAGAAACATTGAGCAGATGTTCCACAGGTAACGGATGTGGATAAAACCCGCGAAATAATTGGATGGTCTCAGTAACCGTAAGACGATCGGGCACGCTCACACCTTGGAGCATTACCCCCATGCGAACATGTTGACGTGCGTAACTAGGATCTCCTCCAAATAAGCGCACTTGACCACGAGATGGACGCACTAATCCTAACATCATAGCAATACTTGTTGTTTTTCCTGCCCCATTTGGACCTAGCAAAGCAATTGCGCTTCCTTTTTCAATGGCAAGAGATACGTCGCGCACAGCAACTTTAGAGCCAAACTGTTTTGTTACATTTGTCATTTCCACCACATTTGTCATCAACTCACTCCGTTCGCTCACCAGCCACTCTCCATGTTTTGTGCATCTCAAGATCAGATGGCAAAACAAATTGTTCTCTCATAGCGCGCCATGTCATCACAATCGATCCGATCAGCGCAAAATAAATAAAATAAGCATAAGGAACAAATTGCAAGGTTGATATGCCTAGAATTGCTCCTGCCTGTAATCCAAGAAGGTTCCAGGGAACAATGGCTGAAACTAGTTCAGATGAATCACCAATCACACGTAGTACTGATCGTCGATCGATGTTACGCCTTGCAAACTGTGGTAATAACGTATTACCACTCATGAGCGTTGCTAAGGATTGACTTCCCATTAACATAGCAAATGCAATACTAATCCCATAAGCAATCACGACCATACCTGATGCCTTATGTACGCGAGCAAAGAGGCGTTCAATTAACAGTTCAATCGCACCCCCTAGTGCTGTAACGCCTTGAAATGCCCCAGCCGTAAAAATGAGGAGGCTCGCCTGAACCATTTCTTGTAATCCTCCGACATAAAACTGTTTTTTTAGTATAACGAGTGGATACCCCCTCCATAGTTGACTTGCTAGTAACTGTACGGATTCGTGTGGGACTTTTGTCGCGTAAATGCTTCCAATCACTACAGCAACAATTAAATTATATAGTAAGGGGATACGCAGTGCCGCAAGAATGATCACAAGTATGGGCGGTACAATGAGAAGAAACGTAACCTGTGTCAAATGAACATGATGTAGCACAGGCATATGTGTGTATGTGGCATGTCCCATACTGTATATAGAAAATGTTAATAGGGTTAAAGCTACAGGCAAAATAGCCGTTCGGAGTAATTGACGTAGCGTTACAGATGGAGACAGATCAGCAGCTTTACTCATAATAATTACACTTGTTGACATGGGTGATGAACGGTCTCCTACCATGCCACCAGATACAAGAGCACCAGCTACTACCGGTAGTAGGTGCGGAGGGGTTAATGCAAGCATAGGTGGCCCGAGAATGCCCCATGTCGCCAAGGAACTTCCTATTACCATAGACAATACAGCTGACATTAAGAAAGCAATCCAAATTACATTGCTAGGGCGGATGAAATCTGATCCAATGGCTGTGAGAGTTGGGATCGTTCCATCAACCATCCATAGCGCGATGACGACGCCAACTAATAAAAGTACTACACATACACGCCACATATTTTGCATTCCTATCATACTCGCTCGATGAACTTCTCGCCACGTGGAACCTACAGCTAACGCATACAACATGGCCCCTACATACCCGATGACAATTCCAACATAAATAGGCCAACCTTTGATCATCACAAGGACGATCCCTACCATGAGAATAAGCGGAACAAACCAAGCATGTACTGTGTGTTTCTCTACGTTTATTTTTTTATTAGATGCAATCAATAGATAAACCTCCACGATCTGTAAGATGATTCCACTTGGTATTATACACCAAATCATCTTTACAGCTAGCACACGTCAGCCTGCATCAATGAAATTTCTACCAACATATCCCCCATCCCCATAAAAAGCTTGATGGCAACGAATCTCTATCACTGGCCGCTTGGCACGCTCGTGCAGCACTTATCATTTCATTATTCAGGAGGTTCAACAAATGCACAAAAGACAACAAATGACGTTATCCTTTACAGCCATAGCAATCGTGTTAGCTACGCTGACTCCTATTGCCGTATATGCGGATGCACGTAGCCATATAGAAAAACATGATTCAACCATAGAGCATCAAATACAGTCTCATCCCTATACTGTATCGTTGAAGGTGTATGGTACAACCGATCAAAAAGCACACGTTAAACCCATGGACACACGACAAGTCGTTGAAAGATATGAAACGATGGTTGCAAAAGCTAGGTATCAATATGCAGTAGCCATAGAGCATGCGCGTAAAGACAAATTGAATGGAACAGTAACGTATAAAACAACACTAAAAATAACGAAATATACCCTAATGCAAAAACTTCAGTCCTATATGTCCTCTTTACGCAAGGGTACGCCACCAGAGCGGGTATTGACAGAATTAAAAGGAATTCCATACACATCCCAAGATGTCAAGAAGGTGGGAATCTTTCGTGCCAGTCAACAATCGGCCGATCATATGGCTTTTGAGTACGATCAAGCACTTCACTTACTAGAGACAAAGCACATCAAACATGCTGCCTTTATTTTTCGCTTAAAAAACTTTACTAATAAGGCTCAAAATTTCATCAATACATTAAATATGTGGACCGAAGTATTGAATCATGATAACCAAGAACATAAGAAACAAAATGATGAGTTACACCATTCAACTCATGCAACGGCCACAGTTACTATCGATAGTACCACTACACTTTCAAATAATGAATAAATGAAAGTGATTAAATGAATTGAACTTTCGTTAACTAATTAGCCAACTAAAGATCTTCCAACAACCCTACTCGTTAAACCACAAACGAGTAGGGTTGTTGGATTTTACATATTTATTGAAATAACGTAAAGTAACAAGGAATCTTATGAAGAAGGGAACATGCTCATTGCTCATCATGACTATACACGCATTTGTTTCTATATTTGCCGTAATTAATCCTATAGGAAACCTACCTATTTTCTTAGGGCTCATGGAACGCCAGCATGCAATAGAACAACGTAAAACAGCGCGCAAAGCAGTCACCATCGCCTTTTTGATCCTTGTGATGTTTCTACTACTTGGTCAGACAATTTTACATGTATTTGGAATTACAGTAGCTGCTTTTCGCGTAGCAGGAGGAATCTTGATTTTTGGTATTGCTAATCGCCTACTGCATCCAACTCCAACCACTGTTCCTACCCTTCAAGTTGCAGAAGGAGAAACAAGTATGGAAAAGGAAGATCTCTCGGTCACTCCATTAGGGACCCCCTTATTAGCTGGGCCAGGAACAATTGCTACAGTCATGGCACTATCGGCCGGGCCTGATTTCATAACAAATTCAATAGCAGTATTTATTGGATTTACTCTTGTACTCTCGATTACATTTATCGTTTTTTACTATGCGAATAATATTAGTAAAAGAATTGGTCAAACCGAAATTAATGTTATTTCTCGTTTAATGGGGCTACTACTAGCTGTGATTGCCGTACAAATGATGGCTGAAGGAATTTTAGGACTATTCCCAGGACTAATCCATTAGATAATTTATTACTGGAATAGCCATGCTTCCACACTTACTGTTAGCTAATGAATCTCATTGGTTGATCAATTTGATCATTAAAATGCCCGGCTTCGTGTCGATAGGAAGAGTTTTCGCATTCTTCCTATCGATACGAAGCCGGGCATGATGTAGATACTGATCACTCGTTTTCATCATCTTGCAACAGAATCACTCGTGCTGGCGCAGCGTCTATCCCTATTACCGCGATTGGTGCTGCTACTAGAGTATAGTTTCCAGGCGCGATATGTCCTAATCGAAGTCCTTCGATAATAATAACACCAGAACCCATGAGTACCTTATGTGTTGGGTGATTCGGTTGTGCACGTTCAATCCCAAGCCCATCAATCCCAACGCCGGCAATTCCTATCTCAGCAAGATAGTTTGCTGCGTCTTCGCCCATATAGATAAATTGTGGATTCCAAATTTCATCATAAGAATTTTTCGTCTTGATTAGTAAAAAATCATTCTTTATCGGTGCGAAGCGTTCAATATCTGAGATGGTGATCACTGTTTCAACGAAAGTGAGATCTATGACTCTGCAAGACCGAATCAATTGCGTCAATGGTATACTCTCGGTGCCAGCACCATGCTCAATCATATGGAGAGGGGCATCGATATGCGTACCCGTGTGTGCATCCATATGCAAACGAGTCTCATGTGTTTTGTTGTGCGTAAAATCGCTCGTAGTTTCAAATAATGGACGCTTTTCTTGCACATTTTTATATACTGGCATGTTTAGATGTATGGGCATACTGACGTCAAAGATTTGTTTCATACACCATTCACCTCGTATCAAATGAGTAGAGTCGTAATATTGTGATGTCTGAATGTTACTTCGACCATTCGGTATGAAAGGTTCCGGGACGATCTACACGCTCATAGGTGTGAGCACCAAAATAGTCTCGCTGTGCCTGGATTAGATTTGCAGGCAATCGCTCGCGTCTGTATGCATCATAATACATGAGAGCATTGGCCATTGCAGGGACAGGAATTCCACGTATAGCCGCAATAGAAACGATCTTACGCAATGAATCCTGATATCGATCAAATACATCTCGAAAGTACGGATCGAGTAATAAATTAGTTAATTGTGGATTATTTGTATAGGCACTCATAATGTTTTGCAAGAAACGTGCACGAATAATGCAGCCCCCACGAAAAATACTGGCGATTTTATCAAGTTGTAGATTCCATCCATACTCAGCAGAGGCAGCACTCATTTGGGCAAACCCTTGTGCATAAGAACACATTTTACTTATATATAATGCTTGTCGCACAGCTTCCGAAAATTCTTCAAAATCCTCAAATTCTGTAGATGGTGTAGGTCCTACTAAAACGCGAGATGCTGCTACTCGCTCATCTTTCATACTAGAAAGGCATCTAGCAAATACAGCCTCCGTTATGACAGATAAGGGCACACCTAATTCTAAAGCACTGTCACTTGCCCATCTTCCCGTTCCCTTTTGTTTCGCAGTATCTAAAATCATATCGACCAGCGGTTGATTCGTTTCAGGGTCCATTTTATTGAAGATGTCTGCTGTGATTTCAATCAAATAACTATCGAGTTCACCTTGATTCCATTGTAAGAACATCTCATGCAATGCGGTTGCATCTAACTCTAATACATCGTGTAACAACTGATATGATTCTGCAATCAACTGCATATCACCATATTCGATACCATTATGAACCATTTTCACATAATGACCTGCACCATTAGGGCCTATATAGGTACAGCAGGGTTCTCCTGACACTTGTGCCGCTATTTTTGTCAAAATAGGTTCAATCATTTGATATGCCTTGGGATCTCCGGATGGCATAATCGAAGGACCGTGCAATGCGCCCTCCTCCCCACCGGATATACCGGTACCGATAAAAAGTATTCCATTTTTAGCTAAATCTAATTCTCTTTGAATCGTGTCTTGATAAAAGGAGTTTCCTCCATCTACAATGAGATCTCCTGCCTCCAGATAAGGACGAATCATTGCAATAGTATCATCTGTCGCGGATCCTGCTTTAACCATTAAAATAATTCGCCGTGGACGCTTTATTGATGATACGAACTCCTCTATGCTGTACGTTCCTAATAACTGAGCATTGGGATATTCCGCTATTAATTCTTGTGTCTTATCAGGCGAACGATTGAATAGAGAGACAGAATACCCCCTGCTTTCAATGTTCAGCGCTAAATTTTTTCCCATCACTGCTAAACCAACGACACCAACATCTTGACATTCCATATGATTCACCATCCTAATTAAATTAAAATCTATTACCACCAAGTATGTCCATCTGTTTGTATTAACTCATCTGCCTCTTTAGGACCAGAACTACCCGCTTCATACGTATAAAGCGGATGCCCATCGGCAAATGATTGAGAAATTGGATCAATCCACTTCCAGGCTAGTTTCACTTCATCCCATCTTGTGAAAAAAGTTGAATCGTTCCTCATCGCATCAAAAATAAGACGCTCATAAGACTCTGGAAGATCCTTTGTCTCTTGTGAAAAATCAATGGAAATCGGAGAAACAACACCATCTTGTTCAGGGTTTTTCCCATTTAACTGCAGTGAAATACCTTCTGTAGGATGGACGTGAATTGTTAAAAGATTAGTAAGTAATTTGCCGTTTTGATTAAAATACAATCGTTCAGGTAAATTTTTAAATTCAATAACGATCTTAGTTTCTTTCTTGTCTAGACGTTTACCTGTACGAATGAAAAATGGTACCCCAGCCCACCGGAAATTATCCACAAAGACTTTGGCGGCGATAAATGTCTCTGTTGTCGATTGAGGATCAATTCCCATTTCGTCAAGATAGCCGACTACAGAATGCTTGTCCATATTTCCGGAGGCGTATTGCCCTCTTACGATATGTTTTGTAACATCAGACGAAGTAAATTTGCGAAGTGATCGGAGAACCTTCACTTTTTCATCGCGAACCGCCTCTGTATTGAGCCTACTTGGAGGTTCCATCGCAACCATCATCAGCAATTGCAGCATATGATTCTGTACCATATCCCGCAGTGCACCTGCTCGCTCATAGTAATCAAAACGTTTTTCTACACCCACTAATTCACTTGATGTAATTTGCACGTTGGATATGTAGCGGTTATTCCATAGCGGCTCAAAAATAGAATTGGCAAATCGCAGAACTTCAATATTTTGAACCATTTCTTTACCTAAATAATGGTCAATACGAAAAACTTCATGTTCTTGAAATGCGGATGAGATCCGTTCATTTAACGCTGACGCTGACGCCATATCATGTCCAAATGGTTTTTCGATAATAAGACGACACCATCCACTGCTTTGCGTGACACTATATTCCTTTAAGTATAGCGCTACCTGATCAAATAAATCGGGTGCTAACGATAAATAAAAGATGCGATTTTGCGGTAAATAATTATTTTCTTCAATCGTTTCAAGTGAAGTTTTTAATGATTGATAATCATTGGGTTCACACGCATCAAATGAAAGGTAATATACGTGGTCAATAAATGTTGTGGTTTTCCCCATATCATCTGACGAATGCCTTGAGTATTCCTTTATCGAGGAGAGAATAAATTCTTGATACGATTCTCTAGTCATAGATTTTCGAGAAAGACCTAAAATTGCAAAGCCATGAGGCAATTTGTCGTTTAAAAATAAGTTGTAGAGGGCTGGAATAATTTTGCGCTTAGCAAGATCTCCACTTCCACCAAATAAAACAAAAACCTGATCATCCAATCTCATTCACCCTTATATGGTTGGTTTACATGGTTAGATTTGCTCCATAAACTCTAAACGATTGCCAAACGGATCATCGACATGAAAGCGATCGATTCCAGGCAACGCATCATTCTTTAAGGAATAATCTAATGCAAGTAATTTTTGGCGTAAGGCATCTAGATTTGTAACAAAAATGGCCGGATGTGCTTTTTTAGCAGGTACAAAATGAGTATCTACACCTATATGTAGTTGCTGTTCTCCACACTGAAACCACACTCCGCCATTTATCTTCAACTTTTCTGGTTTTTCAATCTCTTGCATCAAAAGAACTTCTCCAAAAAAATGGCGAGCTTCCACTTCACAATCCGGAGGAGCAGCGAGTTGTATGTGATCGATTCCACAAAACGCATAGTTCATATGAATTCCTCCCAGCCAGTGTAGATACAGTATAACCGATTATCTCACTAAGCACATGCAGTACAATAAGGAGGGCTGTTAATAGATCTCCGAACATATACATGTACTAACCACCTTAAGGAGATTATCACTTGCATGATAAATAAAATAATTAAATGGCTGGTTATCAGCTCTATTTCTTTTACCTTACTTGCAGGTTGTGCAACACAAAATTCTCAGTCACCAGTAACGCACCACCACCATATTACAGACAAAATGAGCCTGCCACACACAAATATAAGTATTCAGAATATATGACGTATCATTCAATTGTGCCGTAAAAATATAAATTAATGAATATGCAAAAGGGCCTATATAGGCCCTTTTGCATATTCATTGCGGTATTGCTATTTACTTACTGGTAGGTACCATCCTTTTGTGCAAGTGCAACGGCCTGTTGATATGCGCTCTGCATGGCTTCTACAGGAGTCTCTTTATTAATTAAGACACCAACTATGGCATTCAATAATACTTGATGTGAAAATTCATCCCACCATGCTACTTTAGGCTCTGCAATCGCACTCCCAAGTACATTCAGAGACACTTGTTGCGCGGTATGTGTGCTAAGGAACTGCGCAGCAGAGTGAGCTACATCAGAACGCACCGGAAGATATCCCTGGCTATTTTCCATCCAGTAGACTTGGCCTTCTTTGGATGTTAGATATTTAATAAATGTAAATGCAGCTTGTTGTTGAGCTGAAGTCGCATGTGAAAATAATCCTAAGTATCCACCATAAAGACTCGTTGATGCATCTTTATCTGCAGGTAATGGTGCTTCAGCAATCGGAAACTTACCTGCTACAGCTTGTTGCAAATAAGGATAAAAACCGGTCGTCCCAATAAGAATAGAACTTGTCCCGTTAGCAAAGTCAGTTTGCGATGCATAGCCATGTGTAAGAACAGCAGAACCGTTCTTAATCATATTGCTCCACAATGTTAACGCTTGTACGGCAGGACCATTTGGGGCAAATGCTGCTTTATTTGGTTGTCCATTAGCACCTACAAAATTACCACCAGCTTGATCAAAAAATGCTAACCAAGGATAAGAATGTACTAGAGTAATAGCGAAAGCCTGATGACCAGATGTGGATAGTTTAGAAGCATCTTGTGTGAATTTATTCCAAGTAGTAGGTGGTGTAGAGATACCTGCT
This sequence comes from Sulfoacidibacillus ferrooxidans, assembly GCF_022606465.1. Classification (NCBI taxonomy): domain Bacteria; kingdom Bacillati; phylum Bacillota; class Bacilli; order Caryophanales; family Alicyclobacillaceae; genus Sulfoacidibacillus; species Sulfoacidibacillus ferrooxidans. The sequence goes on along the minus strand of NZ_JALBUF010000007.1, from coordinate 97,546 downwards.
TTTTGAAACTCATCTTTATTGTAATACATGATAGCTGCACCAAGATTAAATGGTAGTAGATACTGATCTCCATTTGGCCAACGACCTGGTTTTAGCATATTTGGGTAAAAAGAAGATAATGAAAAACCATTCTGTCCTGCAATCATTGGACTGAGATTGACTAAACTGCCTGTTTGGATAAATCCAGTTGCCCAAGGTGGATTCATTTGTGAAATGGTTGGAGGATCTTGTGCTACAATGCTGGCTAGTAACTTAGGTTCAAGTGCAGCATCATTAGGTACGACCACATCTTGTACTGTAATGTTCGGGTGCAGTTTTTCAAATGCACTAATCTCACCAGAGAGAGCTACTTCATAAGGCCCTGTCATTTCATTCCAAAATGTGATCGTCACAGGACTCTTACTTGACACAGGTGCAGATGATGCTGCAGGTGTACCACAACCTACTAATCCAGTTGCAAGTACTACACTGCTAAGCGTGGATATAACGACACGCTTTTTATTTAAGTTCTTCACATGAGTTCCCCCTTTTATGCCAATCATGATCTAGTACAATTTTTCAATTATCCTTTAATGCCTGTGTGACTCACCGATTCCACAATTTGACGCTGAGCAATGATGTAGAGAATCAATACAGGTAGTGTAGTAATTGCTGCTGCCGCAGAAAGCACAGTCCAATTCGTTCCATTTGCAGTAGAGAGATAGTTAGCAAGTCCTACTTGAATTGGCTGAACGGAAGGCCCTGTCGTGACAAGTAATGGCCATAAAAAAGAATTCCAGCTTAATAGAAATAAATATATACTCACTGTAGCTAATGCTGGAATTAAGTTTGGAATCACGATTTTCCACAAGTATCCCCAATTACCAACACCGTCAATTTTTGCTGCATCTCGCAATTCTTTTGGCAATGCGCGCATAAATTGAACAAGCATAAAGACAGAAAAACCATTTGCCGCAAAAGGAATAATTTGCGCGGCATAACTATTCATCCAACCCAAGTCGCGAATGATCAGATAGACCGGGACTAAAATTGAATAAAAAGGAATCATCATGGTAGCTAAGATCATCGCCAATATATACTTTGAAAATCTACCCGGCAGATACACTAATGCATACGCCGCTAATACGGAGGTCAAGAGGGCGAGTATGGTAGTCGCAATCCCTATTCCAAGCGAATTGAATAAAAAGTGTAGCCACGGGGCCATTCCCCAAGCAACTTTATAGTTAGAAATAACACCTTGTGGAATCAGTGCTCCTGGAAAGCTATAGGCCCTTACTGAAGTTTCCAATGACGTAGCAAAGATCCACCATATCGGAAAGAGTGTAATGATCGCACTCATGATTAAAAAGAGATAAATAAGGAGACGAGCGCCTTTACTCATATACTTAGCCCCCGTAATAGACTGCTTTTCGGGAAACCCAAAACTGGAATCCAGTAAGCGCCGTGATCAGCAAAAAGAAAACGACAGCCGTTGCTGATGCTTCACCAAAATGAAAATAATTAAATCCGGTTTGATAAATTAAATAAGTAAGAGTTGTCGTTCCGTTGAGCGGACCGCCTCTAGTCAGCGCATAAATTTGTGTAAAAGTTTGAAAGGCATTGATCGTATTCACTACAACAACAAATAGTGTTGTTGGTGAGAGTAGAGGCCAAATAATCTGCCAAAATTGTCGCCATCTGCTTGCACCGTCTACTTGAGCGGCTTCTAATAACTCGCCAGGAATATTGGTTAATCCAGCCATGAAGAGTAGCATTGTGAAACCAAAACTAAACCAAATCGTATAGATAATGAGGCTAATAAGCGCTAAATTTGGATCATTAACCCACCCAATAGTGCTTGGCAGTCCGACTAAAGCAAAGATGCGATCAATCACTCCAACGGATGGTTGAAACATCCATAACCATACAGTGGATGTCGCAACGACCGGCATAACATAGGGCAAGAAGAAAAGGGCTCGAAATAAACCAACAGCACGGATGCCTTGAAACAATAAAATAGCAAATATTAGTGAAAGGGTACTACCAAATACAACGACAGCTGCTGCAAAAATTAAAGTAATTCGCAATGATTGCCAAAACAATGGTGAAATCAGCAATTGTTGATATTGATATAAACCAACAAAATGCGGATCCATTCCATAGACAAAATGAAAAAAGCTATAACCAAATACCATGAAAATCGGAATAATCCAAAATACAGTTAAAATCGAGGCAGATGGAACGAGATACCATAAACCCTGCCGCTCGTCCGATCGTGCAGTCATCTTCACTTGCTTATCCTCTCCGACAGTTCGACTTTTCGCGTTAGAGTATAGGTCACAAGTCCCTCACGATGATAACCGTGGCTGTAGATCACAGGCGCATGATCAGGTGTATACGCAACTTGTTGTAAAAACAACACGGGATCATCCGCAGCTATATGTAACGCTTCTGCTGCTTCTTCTGTTGTACGTTTAATAGTCAGATCAGCAATTGCATAAGAAATACAAATGCCTAATCGACTAAGTGTCGGCAACATTTTATCCGAAAAATCGGACAAGTTGACGGAGATGTTTTGAATGCTTGTAGGCAAGTAATCGACTAGAAAAACGGCTGGTTGACCATCTGCTAAAATCGTTCTTTTCACACGATAACCTGGAGTGTTTTTTGTGACTTTCAATTTTTCACAAACTGCTACAGGAAGTATCAGATGTTCGACATGAATGTCAGCAACAGATGGTTCATATCCATTGTTGCGTACAATATCAGCTACGCTATACAGTGCTTCCAAAGAAGCATTCATGGATGGCAATGGTCCACTAACAAAGGTACCAACCCCGTGTTTGCGAATCACTAATCCTTCTTGCTCAAGCGCACTAAGAGCTGAACGAATTGTTGGACGACTAATCCCCAATTGTTTAACCAATTGATCTTCTGATGGAATGCGATCTCCTGGTCTACTCGCAGCAAGAATCTCTTCTATGCTTTCTCTAGCAAGCCGTTGCCTAGGTATGAAGCTATTCAACACACCACCCCTCAAACACTGCGTCTTAACGATTAGACATAAAACGTTAGACATGAAACGTCAAACGTCTTATGTCTTGGATTATAGCAAGTTTTGAAAGACTGTCAACTACTCATTTCTCTAGAAAACTTCTATATAAGTAAAAGTGTATTTAACATGTGGCTTAAGGTTGCTGTTCCTGTTGCAAGGACATCTCGAACACGAAGTCCATCAATACCGCTACCAATCGCACCGGCTTGCCCGCCGGCTTCTTGCACGATTAAAATACCTGCTGCAATATCCCAAGCGTTAAGATCGTATTCCCAGTAGCCGTCTACTCTCCCAGCAGCTATCCATGCTAAATGTAAGGCTGCAGATCCTATAGCACGCAAATTTCCAGCTGCTGCAACTATTTTTAATCCAGCATCAGTGCGCTCAGAACCTATTCCCCCGCGAGCTGGAAATCCTGTTGCAAGGATCGCTTTTTCAATCTCCTGACGTTTAGATACTTGTAGAGTTTCCCACGGTAAAAATGAATTTGTATGTTCTATAACTACGCTCTTTTCTTTGTGATCAGCTATCTGTAAATCACACCAAATCTGGGCTTCTCGACTACTGGTACGATAGGCACCGCGACCTTTGTAGGCAAGAAAGACTTCATCGTGATATGGATCATAAATTACACCTAACATGACCTTTCCTTTGTGGGCATAAGCGATAGAAACCACTGAAAGACGCATATGCTGTACAAAATTTGTGGTTCCATCCAATGGATCGATGATCCATAAATGTTCTTCCTCACTAACTGCATTAATTGCTTCAATAGATGCACTAGACCCTGGTGCTACCTGTTCCTCACCTAATAACACATGATGAGGATACGTTGCACGTATATGTTTATATATGATCGCTTCACATTGTGAGTCGACTTCTGTTACGACATCAGCAAATGAAGTCTTCATTTTCACTTGTTTACTAGAGTCAACTCTTTCACGAAAATGATCTCCAGCCTCAATGGCAGCCCTTATCGCTACAGAAAGTAATTCATATTTCGGAAGATCAGAAAGCATACTCTCACCCTTTCACATCTAGAACGGTATATCACATAAATATACGTGGCCACCTAATACACGTAGTAAACAGCAAACCTTACTAGTAGATAAAACAGCAATTGCAAAATAAACTACGCTGAATTTTAGCGCAATCTACTTTGCAATCACTCTGGAAAATAGGTGGCCATGTAGTTTCTTACACGCTGTAGGTACCATTTTGACACATAGACAATGAATTGTGCAAGAGTCGACAAAGATTCACACACAGATCATCCGTTTACAGACGTGAAGTCACCATTTTCCTATGTGTATAAAATTCAACGCCATCGCGGCCATTAGCATGCAAATCTCCATAAAAAGAATGTTTCCATCCTGAAAAAGGAAAAAAAGCCATGGGAGCAGGTACGCCTATATTGACTCCAAGCATTCCTGCATCGATCTCTTCTCGGAATTTACGTATGGCACTAGCACTATCGGTATAGATACATGCACCATTTGCGAATTCAGATTGATTGGCTATGGCTATGGCTTCGTCAAGTGTTTGCGCACGCATGACAGACAGCACGGGTGCAAATATTTCATCTTTCCAGATGGACATATGTGTATTGACATCAGTGAAAATAGTCGCGCCTACAAAATAGCCGTCATCTTCTGATACTGGCATATCTTTTCGCCCATCGCGCAAAAGCGTTGCGCCTTCTTTTTGTCCGCTTTCGATGTACTTTAGTGTTTTTTCTTTATGTGACTGGCGTATGACAGGCCCTAGTTGCACAGAACGATCGGACCCATCTCCCATTTTTAGTGCAGAAGCTGCTTGATTTAATCCATCAATTAAAGAATCAGCGATCTCACCGACCGCGACCACTACTGCACAAGCCATACAGCGCTCTCCAGCCGATCCAAATGCTGCAGCTGTAATTCCGCGCACGGCTTCTTCAAGATCGGCATCTGGTAAGACAATGGTGTGGTTTTTTGCTCCAGCGAGTGCTTGCACGCGTTTACCATGTGCCGCCGCTTTTTCATACACATATTTAGCGACAGGCTGCGAACCAACAAAAGATATCGCTGCAATGGATGGATGTTCTAGAATGCCGTTGACTGCATCGTGTGCACCATGAACAATATTTAATACTCCATCTGGCAATCCTGCATCTGCAAATAATTCAGCTAAACGTTGTGCGAGTAACGGTGTGCGCTCCGATGGCTTTAAGATAAACGTATTTCCACAAGCAATCGCAAGCGGAAACATCCAACAAGGCACCATCATAGGAAAGTTAAAAGGCGTGATTCCTGCTACCACTCCAACAGGGTAGCGATACATACCTGACTCCATATTTGTGGCGATATCTGGCAATTGAGATCCCATCATGAGCGTTGGCGCGCCTGCGGCAAACTCCACATTTTCAATACCGCGCTGAACCTCGCCATATGCATCATCGTAACTTTTTCCATTCTCTAGTGTCACTAAGTGTGCAAGTTCTTCCCAGTGTTCCACGAGTAATTGTTGATACTTAAAGAGAATTCTCGTACGCTTTGGAACGGGAGTCTTACTCCATGTTCCAAAGGCCACTCGCGCCGCTTGAACTGCTTGATCAATATCCTCAAAAGTAGATAAAGGTACTGAGTGGATAGCTTCACCTGTGGCAGGATTAAAAACTGTTTCACTATGACTTGATGATGATGGTACCCACTTCCCTCCAATTAAATTATTTAATTGCTTAAGTTGTTCAGTCATATTCAATGTGCTCCCTTCACTTGCTAGTCCCTCTGTAAACTATACAGCTTATTGATTCTCTCACTAAGAGATTTTTTCTTCAGTAATTTGATTGTACTCCGCATCAGTGAGTACAGTTGGATCATTTTTCATGAGCAACCAATACGATATGAGTCCTGCTAAGAGTCCAAAAAACCACCCACCACTCCAAAGGAAGGACAGTGCTGGCACCACTAATCCAAGAACGGATATCGCCCAACCAATCAGTAAAGCATAAACGGCTCGTAAATTAATACCCCGCGAGTAATCATACCGTCCATTTTCAGTGTAGAGTTGCGCTAGATCTAATTTTTTTGAACGCACTAACCAGTAGTCTGCAATGGCAATGCCATCAAATGGTCCAAGTAGCGCTCCATAGGTACCTAACCAAACGAAAATATAATTGCTAAAAGCAGAAAGCACATACCATGGTTGCATGCCAAGTGCTAAAATGCCTGTAATGATAGCACCTAGGCTAAAGGTGATCCGTCGTGGCCACAGATTCTCAAAAGCGCGCGCAGGAGCCATCACATTAGCTCCAACGTTAATGGTCACAGACGAAAGAATCACAATGAGCCCTGCAATTATCACGGAAATAGTTGGGAATTTAACGATTAACATGACTGGATCCCAAATCGCTTGCCCATATAGCAGCACTGTTGCTGAAGTCACTGCAATACCGATAAAGGAGAATAATGCCATGGTTAGTGGCATAGAAAAAATTTGCCCTTTTGTCTGACCTTTTTGCGTCATAGCATAGCGAGTATAATCTGGAATATTGAGAGCCATTGTCGCCCAAAATGCTATGACGCCAATCACAGAAGGATAAAATGCGGCCCAAAAGTGAAAGCCTTTGACTGTGGATGAGACAGATAGCATTGGAACAATCCCACCGACTCGAGTAAGCGCCCAAATGAACAATGCAATAGCAGCCACGACAAGCGTTGGTGCAGCAATACTGGCGAGCCTTCCAATAGCCTGCGGTCCGCGCATCGCAATGAGTACATTGATGGCCCAAAAAATCAGAAAAGAGAGAGCAAGATGAAAGCTAATGGCATCCCATCCACCGACCAGGCGACTTAAAATGGCATCGAGAGCTTGACCGCCAAACCACGAGTTAATACCGAACCATCCAGCTGCAATGATTGCTCGTGCAAGCGCTGGAATGTGTGCGCCGCGACTCCCAAACCACAACCTTGCAAACACAGGATAAGGAATACCAAACTTTGTTCCTGCATGAGAGACTAGCAAAATGGGAATGAGCACAATGATGCTGCCAATCAGGATGGTCAGTACAGATTCCCACCAATTCATCCCTAGCGCAATCATGCCACTTGCCAAGGAATACGTTGGCAAACAAATAGACATACCTACCCAAAGAGCTACAAATCGATTGCCTCCCCACGTATGCTCATCCCTCGTACAAGGGCGCAAGTCTTCATTCCACAGGCTTTCATTGTGCGCTAATTGGCCCATGGCAGCATCGGTTAACGTGACAATGCCAGCATCATTGATCTGAGTGGCCATTTACATTCTCCTCATCGTTATCGTCTCAACCATTACAATAAACGAGCAATGTCTTCGTATGTCTCAGGTCGGCGATCTCTATAAAATTGCCAAGTATTGCGCACTTGCGCAATTAACTCGCGATCCATGTCTCCAATAATGACTTCATCGCGATCTCTACTGCCGATAGCTACAAACTCGCCGCGTGGATTAACTAAGTAGGCTTGACCATAAAATTCGCCCATATTCCACGGTGCCTCCAACCCGACGCGATTAATGGCTGCTACATAATATCCATTGGCCACTGCATGTGCTGGTTGTTCTAATTTCCACAGATACTCTGATAATCCTGCCACTGTAGCAGACGGATTGAATACAATTTCCGCTCCGTTTAAACCCAATAGTCGAGCGCCTTCCGGAAAATGTCGGTCATAACAAATGTATACTCCAATTTTAGCAAATGCCGTATCAAAAACCGGATAGCCCATATTTCCTGGTTTAAAATAGTATTTCTCCCAAAATCCACATCCCGCTGGCCCTGCTTGCACTTGTGGTAGATGATGCTTTCGATATTTACCTAGATAACTACCGTCTGCATCAATGACAGCTGCGGTGTTGTAATACACACCAGGAATCTCTTCCTCATACATGGGTACAATGAGTACAACGCCTAGTTCTTTAGCTAAACCCTGCATGAAATGAGTAGTCGGACCGTCAGGTATCCGTTCAGTAGCTGCATACCACTTCGGATCTTGCTCAGTACAAAAATATGGACCGTAGAAAAGTTCCTGCAGGCAAATAATTTGTGCGCCTTGCTTTGCAGCATCGCGAATCATGACCTCGTGTTTTTCAATGGCTGCCTGTTTATGAACAGCTACAGGTTCCCGTCCATCCGTTTCATGGTGCGCTTGAATCAACCCGATTGTTACTTTTCCATTCATGAAAACTCCCCCTGTCGTCGATTAAAGTATGGAATGAACTCGTAGTACATGGCATATACGCGATCACTCACAAGGAAACGTTAGAAAATCGTTCACAACGCTGGAATTCTCCGAACCCATCTTCACCAACAAAGGTATTGCCATCCACAATTAAAGTACCACGTAAAAAAACATACTTAGGAATACCTGTTACACGCATTCCTTCAAAAATGCTATTATCAACATTCATGTGATGGGTCTCTACAGAAATCGTGCGCTCTACGCTTGGATCCCACACGACAATATCTGCATCACACCCAATGGCAATCGTCCCTTTCCTAGGATATAATCCAAATAACTTTGCTGGGTTTGTTGATGTCAATGCTACAAATTTTTGCAAGCTAAGTTGCCCTTGTATGACCCCGTAGTGATATAAAATAGCCATGCGATCCTCGATGGTAGGTGATCCATTTGGGATTTTAGAAAAATCATGCAGTCCAAGTTCTTTTTGTCCTTTTAAGTTAAATGAACACTGATCGGATCCAAATGACTGTAACTCCATGTTGCGCAACTTTCCCCATAGCACGGCTTGGTTGGATTTTGCGCGCAAGGGTGGTGACATTACATATTTGGCTCCAACAAAGTTTGGACGATCGTAATCGGTCACATCGCATACAAGATATTGAGGACACGTTTCACCATAGATCGGTAGTCCGCGCTTACGTGCATCACTGATTGCATCTGCAGCTTGTGCACATGTCACATGTACAACATAAAGTGGAGCCCCTGCTATTTCTGCAAGGCGAATCGCCCGCTCAGTCGCTTCACCTTCTGCTTCTGGTGGACGGGTCAGCGCATGATACTTCGGTTCCACTTGACCACGTGCCAGTGCTTCATTGACAAGTACTTCAATGACATCGCCATTTTCGGCGTGTACTTGAACCAATGCACCCGCCTTTGCAGCGACTCGCAATACGCGAAACAACGTTTCATCATCCACTTGTAAATTATTTTTATATGCCATAAATAATTTGAAAGAGGTGACTCCTTCTTCTTCTACGATCATCGGAATCTCATCCATTACTTCCTGACGCATATCACCTACCATGACATGAAATGCGTAATCGATAGCAGCCTTTCCATCTGCCTTTTGATGCCAGGTCGTTAGTGCATCCCGCAATGTCGAACCTTTACTATGCAGTGCAAAATCGATGACAGTTGTTGTTCCACCGAAAGCTGCGGCTTTAGTACCCGTGCGAAAGTCGTCTGCAGTCACTGTTCCACCAAACGGCATATCTAAATGCGTATGTGGATCAACGCCACCAGGGAATAAATAGCACCCCGTTGCATCCACCACTTGATGCCCTTTTTCTTCGATATGTTTTGCAATAGCGATTACTTCTCTACCCTCGATGAGCACATCTGCAAACACAACATCGCTTGCAGTAACCACAGTCCCACCTTGTATCAACGTCCCCATGTGATTTCCTCCTTTTCATGTGGTACCATCGCTATACACTCTTCAACTGGACATACCATGGAGCACAAATTGCACCCTACACACTCTGCTTCATCGACCATAAGTTGTGTCACACCAGCATCGTCAATTTTGCGATCAATACATTGATGTGCCGCATCTTCGCAGGCGATATAGCATTTATTACAGTGAATACAGCGTGATTGATCAATGCGCGCTACCACTTTATGGTTAATATCCAGTGCACCCCAGTCTGTAAATAAAGGAACAGATCGACCTACAAGATCCATAGCAGAGGAGATTCCCTTTCGATCTAAATACCGCGTTAGCCCATCGATTAAGTCCTCCACAATGCGAAATCCATGATGCATCGCTGCTGTACATACTTGAGTCGTCGTTGCCCCCATCAGCATAAATTCGACCACGTCTTGCCATGTGGCAATGCCTCCAATTCCAGAAATCGGAACGCTAACAGTGGGATCTCGTGCACATTCAGCTACCATACTGAGTGCAATCGGTTTTACAGCAGGCCCGCAATAACCACCATGTGCACCTTTGCCATTGACATGAGGAATGGTCAATCCCGTCTCGATATCTACTCCGATCAAACTATTGATCGTGTTAATCATGCTCACCGCATGTGCCCCACCTTGCACTGCAGCACGAGCTGTATACCGAATGTCAGTAATATTTGGCGTGAGTTTTACAATGACTGGGACTTCCGCAACTTCTGTCACCCACTCAGTGATCATCGCCACAAGTTCTGGGTCCTGACCAACAGCTGCGCCCATTCCACGCTCAGACATGCCGTGAGGACACCCGAAATTTAATTCAAATCCATCCACTCCGACGTCTTGAACCTGTTTCACCAGTTCATGCCAGCGGTTTCGATTGCATTCCATCATGAGAGATGCAATTAAAGCGTGTTTAGGGAAAGTTCGCTTTACTTCTCGTATTTCTTTTAGATTGACTTCAAGCGGTCGATCTGTGATTAATTCGATATTGTTTATCCCCACCATTCTCTGTCTGCCAAGATGTAAAGCTCCAAAACGAGAGGTGACATTGACGATCGGATCGCCAAGCGTTTTCCATACGGCACCGCCCCATCCTGCTTCAAACGCACGCATCACCTGATATCCGCTGTTAGTAGGTGGGGCTGATGCAAGCCAAAATGGATTGGGACTATGAATCCCAGCCATATTCACGGATAAATCAACCATGATTTTCACCTCCCATTGAGTATGGTTGTTCTTGAACTACATAACGGAGATAGTGATCGATACTTTGTGCCGCCTTCTTTCCTTGCCACGCAGCTTCTACTACCATGGCTTCGCCTTTCATTCCTTTTGCAAAAATGAGATCCCCTATTGCATAAATATTTTTTCGGTTCGTGCAGTAATTTTCATTCACTTTGACAACATTCTCATGCGTTTCAACATCAAATAATTTTATTAATTCTGTTATTTTTTCTTGTCCAATAGCGCGTATGACTTGATCAACTGGTTCAATCCACTCTGTTCCTTCTTGTGAAACAGCTTTGATTCTGCCACCCTCATCTACATGAATTTGTGTGTGTAATAATTCCATGTGACTCACATGGCCATCATCACCCATCAATCGATTAGGGACGCATTGCCATCTAAATTCGATTCCCTCTTGTTTGGCAAATTCGTATTCGAACGGATAAGCAGTCATCTCATTTTCCGTTTTACGATAATAAATTGTCACTTGTTTTGCACCAAGTCTACGTGCGCAAGTTGCCGCATCGATGGCCGTATTTCCTGCGCCGATAATTGCTACACGCGGACCTATTGTTTGTTTCCACTGTCCCATTTTCACTTGTTCAATCATATCAATGGCATCGTAGACACCGTCAAGTTCTTCTCCCTGTATACCGAGCATGGGTACTTTGCCTAAACCAAATGCTAACACTACTGCAGAATACTGCGCGAGAATCTCCTTGACATCAATATCTTCCCCAACACGAGTGTTCAAGCAAGTCTTCACGCCTAATCGTAAAACCTGTTCAACTTCCCACATGGCGACATCGAGTGGCAGTCGAAAAGGAACGATGCCATACGTACACAATCCACCTAACAGGTCGTGTGCATCATAGATGGTCACTTCATGTCCTAGTACTGCAAGTTCACGAGCAGCAGATAATCCTGCAGGTCCCCCACCAATGATCGCCACTCGATGTCCAGTAGATGGGCCAGCGTGAAAAAGTTCTACGTGATCATGCAACCGGAGTTCATCTGTCGCATAGCGTTGCAAGTTGCCAATTTCAATAGGGGAATCTTCTTTGCCTAACACACAGGCACCTTCACATAAATCATCAGTTGGGCACACGCGTGCGCAACTAGCGCCCAGGGGATTGGCAGACATGATGACCTGAGCACTTCCAATGACATTATTGGTTGCTATTTTTCTAATAAAAGAAGGGATGTCGATATGAGTTGGGCATGCCGTTATGCATGGTGCATCATAACAGTACAGGCAGCGAGTAGCCTCTCGCATCATGTGCATCTGTGTCAGTTCATCATACACAAGGTCATGTAACTGGGAATGACCATCCTGTATATCTTGCAACCGTTTCATCGTCTCACCCCCATCTATTAACTTGCATCGCTAACGACCAAGGAAGGTCTTAGTTCTTCGTGCTGCTCATACAATTTCGCCAATGCTTCCCCCATGATGTGAAGTGCCGTTTGCACTTGTTCCTCACTTACTGTGAGTGGAGGTGCAATTCTGATGGCGTTGCCATAGAGTCCGCCCTTTCCAATGAGAAGATGCCTTTCTTTTGTATATTCAAAAAACTCAGCAACTAGATCTGGCGCTGGTTCCTTTTCCGTGCGCACAAATTCCATAGCTTGCATCAATCCACGACCGCGCACATCACCAATCACAGGGTACTGTTTTTGTAATGCTTCTAGTCCCTGCCGCAGACTAGCACCGCGGTTTTGTGCATTTTCTACAAGCCCCTCTTGCTCTATCACATCAAGAGTAGCTAATGCTGCACACATACTCACAGGGTTACCACCAAATGTTGCAATCGTTGGGCCTATATACTTTTCCCCTACAGCACGCGTAGCAATGGTAGCACCGATCGGCATGCCATTTGCCATGCCTTTTGCAAATGTCATGATATCGGGTATTACTCCAGCATGTTCAATGCCAAACCATTTTCCTGTGCGACCAAACCCCGTCTGTACTTCATCTACAATAAGTAGCCCACCGTATTTGTGAGTGATTGCAGCTACTTGTTGAAGGTAACTATCTGGTAGGGTGATAAATCCACCGACACCTTGAATAGGTTCTAGGATCACTGCAGCAATTCGTCCGGACGTAGATGTGACAATCGTTTCTTCTAGATCACGCGCACATTCATCCGCGTACTCATCCATACTAAGTGGCGAATGACTGCGATAATAATAGGGGTTGCGCGCATGTACGATTCCTGGTGTCCCAGACAGCCCCATCCGCCAACTAGACTGCCCTGTTAAAGCCATCGCAAGCGCAGATCGTCCACTATAGCTATGGCGAAGCGCCACGACATCGTAATAACCAGTTGCCATCCGCGCCATCGCTATTGCCGTTTCATTTGCTTCCGTTCCACTTGAGGTGAAAAAGCTCATTTCTAAATCGCCAGGAGTAACTTTTGCTAAACGCTCCCCCAACTTCACCATCGCTTCATGTACGTAGAGTGTAGATAAATGGGTAACTTTTTGTAGTTGTTCTATAATGGCTGTATTGACTTTGCTATTGGCGTGTCCAACAGATACCGTGAGAATGCCACCAAAAAAATCCAGATATTCTCTTCCATCGATATCGTACAAATAACATCCGCTACCATGTTCCATGATAATTGGTTCCTCATAATAAGTAGAAACACCAGGAACAATATACTGTTTTTTTCGATCGAGTAACGATTTTTCCAACTTCTTATCCCCTCTCACTGTGCATGGACTCATCGTTATTTTCCAGTGAAATAAACATATCATGTAGCTAGATAAGAAGCATGTTACAAAGCGTATGAATAATCTGATTACATACGCCTGAAATGTCACGTCGTATTAACTTATTCTGTATTGGTAAATTACACATAAAAACAATATATTCCATGACACACTCTATGTAAAGTATATTGACGTAAACTAAACATGCCTTATATAGTGGTTCTATATTCATATAAACAAGCATACAAAAGGTACACTCGGATCGAAGGACTAAAGGGGGATCTTCATGCTCCATTCATTGACCATTGCTCAAATTTTACAACGCCCTCTGTTTACTAGCGCAAAACTAGTAGGGGGCATCCAAGGTGTGAATCGCAAAGTAAGTTGGGTGCACATCCTCTACATTGAGAACCCACGCAATTTTCTTCATGGCGGAGAACTTATCTTAACTACTGGAAATGGGTTTGCACAGACAAATGATGTACTCACAAATTACGTAGAGCAACTCATCTTAGCTCATGCGGCAGGTTTATGTATTGAGCTTGGACCGTACATTCCTCATATCCCTCAATCGATCATAAGGTTAGCAGATCAACATGATTTTCCAATTATCATCTTTCCTAATTTAGTGAAGTTTGTAGATATGACAAGAGACATCCATGAGCTTATTGTTCAAACCCACAGTTCGTATTCCTTAAAAGAGTATGAAATGATACAAGAAAGCAGACTTGTTGAATCATTACTTCGCGGAGAAGATGTTGCCACGTATCATCCGGTCTCACTGCATGCGAGGCCTTTAACCTATGGAGTATTAGCCCTATCCACTGATCAGTCCTTAGAACTTGAACATTTTGATCACATGCATGAACTGCACGCCATGATTCACTCTATATTTAAAAAATTTTTTTCTCACGTTATTCTATCCATTCAAAAAGAGCACGTCATTATTATCGTGGATCGTCATCATCACTTTCAAACATGGACAAACAGGATCGAACAATCGTGTCAATTACTTGCACACGATGTAGAAGATTCAGAGTGGGCACAAAAAAAGATGTTGGTGGGCGTCGGAACATTTGCAGCAAGTGCATATGAAATTACTAGGAGCTATACAACTGCTCTAGAAGCGTTAGCGATTCAAAGGAAGCTTGGTAGAACGAATCTTTTATTTTATGAACAAGCAGGAATCTATCGATATATATCAAAATTTACTGATAATCACCTATTATTGCAAATGGCGACTACAGATTTAGAGGCAATCGAGGAATACGATCGTAAAAATGAAGCCAATCTTCTCTTCACGCTTAAAATGTACTTAGATTGTGATCGTTCCAAGCAACAAACAGCCAATGCACTCTATATTCACCGTCAAACTCTTTACCACCGCTTGGAACATGTCAAACAATTACTAATTTGTGACCTAGAAGATCCGATTCAACGTCTCGCACTTCATGTTGCAATCTACACCAGGGAATTTCATATGATGTAGATTGCATAGGCAATTTTCTGTTACACTATCTTAAAAGAAGCTTCTGAAATAAAAGATGGATGTCTTTACGCATAGGTGAGATATGGCAACCAAACAGTGGTTTAAACATGGAAAATGGCCGCGTTTTTTCGTTGGGCTACACTACTATACGATTGTTTCCTTTATTTTGCTCCTAATTACAGGTATAGCACTGTTTCTACCTGCCATTCACACCGTGCTCATTCCCTATCTGCGCTTCATTTACGCCGTGCATATTACGCTTGGCTTGATTTTTGCCGCAAGTTTGTTGATGCCATTTATCAAAAGACTCCCCTATGGCAAAAAAATTTCTTTATTTGATTGGCTAATGCCGACCGTTCTTGGTACTGCAATTGTACTTACAGGTATTTTGCTTTTTGGTGTGGATGTTTTTCCTGATGCGTGGCGCGGACCTGCATTTACTTGGCATGGCTATTTTTCTATTCTTCTTAGCGTATGGATCGTCGCTCATGCCTTCTATAAAGCAATTGGCAGTCGGTTTCCCACTTCTCGTACAGCGAAGATCGATCCAAGTCGCCGTGATTTTTTGAAGTGGATTGGAGCAGGCATTCTTGGCACGACTCTCGTAACTATACTTGATCCGTTCACTATGTTACAGCGACTATGGCAACCAGCTAACTCATCAAGTGATCTTGCAAATTCTATTCAATTTCCAGAATATTATACCGTCACAGGTACGTATCCACAGATGGACTTATCCCATTACCGACTTACAGTGGATGGCAAAGTACAATCGCAGCTACTGTTGTCTTATCATCAACTTTCATCATTGACGCAGGAACAAGAAGTTGTCAATTTTCAGTGTGTTACAGGTTGGAGCGTACCCAATGTGCGGTGGAAAGGTATTCACATCAAAACACTGTTGCAACTAGCGAAGGCCCATGAAACAGTGAAATATATCCATTTTTATTCATTTGATGGAGTATACACAGAGTGCTTATCATTAGACGAGGCTCTTTCCCATGAGGTGATACTGGCGACTCACTTAAATAACCAGCCTCTTTTAAGAGAAGCTGGCTTTCCACTTAGGCTGATTGTCCCTACCATGTACGGATATAAGTCTATTAAGTGGCTATCGCGTATTTCTTTTAGTGATGTGCCTATAACAGGGTATTGGGAGCAAAGAGGGTACCCAACACAAGCATTTTTAACCTAGAGACCCTTTATGGTCTGTGATCAGATGACGATAAACCTGCTCGCTTTCCAATACGATACCCTGCGTATCCCGACACGAGTGCCACAAATACAATGAGTATCAAAGTGTGGATTTGATACTCAGATAACATACTAACCAACGACTCTAACAATCGACCAAATACTGCAAACACAACAACCCATAAGGCTGCTCCAATGGCACTTGTTAATGCAAAGATGGCAAATGGAATACGATTTGCACCAGCAACATATGGAATTAAACCACGAATTCCAACTAAAAAACGATATGCTAGTAATAATGGTACTGAATATTTCACGAGTTGCTTTTCAGCTAGAGCAATATGTTCATCTTTTATTCTTAATTTTTTATACACTCGTAGCATAGCAACTTTACCAATTCCACGTCCAATCCAATATGCCGTAATGGAACCGATATATGTAGCAGAAAATAAAACGATTAGTAATAACCATAATGGATAAAAACCTTTACTGGCCTCTATGCTACCGAATGTAGCGAGCGTTTCTGCAGGTAACGGCAATAAAAACGCTTCACCTAAAACGCCAAAAAATATACCCCAAAGTCCTTCATGTGTAAGCCACAACATTACGGTGTGCAAAATCGTAGTCACCTCATTGCTAAATCATACACCAATTATACTCTAATATAAGAGTATTCCATAGATCAAGCACCTGTATTTTATTATTGTTTCATATATCGATTATTAAGGCTTATTCCTGCTGCCATGACACGAAGATGGTACTCCTGTTCTAACCACATTGCACGAGCTGTCTCAACATCTATTACTTTAAAAGTTACTTGTGTGCCTGGTCGCAGTTGTGCTGCCTTGCTTAGGTCTGCTCGAATGATAATATAGGGAATAGGGTAGCCGCCTATCGTTTGCCTCTCCGCTAACAAGATAATCGGTTGACCACTAGGTGGTACTTGTACACTCCCTTCGACAACAGCTTCTGAATACATCTCTTGCTCACGGATACGAATAAGAGCTTCTTTTCCTTGTAGTCGGCACCCCATGCGATCCATTTGTGAAGTGACAGAAAAGATCATATCTCCATGTTGTAAAAACTGATCGTATTCTGGTCCAGGGAGTACATGTAATATGTGAATATGTGGATTTTGTAAATACCACTCAGGTGGCTGCATACGTGCTATGACATGAGGAGTATGTACAATAGATGTGGTTGGTATCGGAGTACCTTCTCCTTTATCATCTAGTTGTATAGGGATCATATCTAAGGCTTGTAATGCTCGTCCCTGATATCCACCCATTGTTGCTCTGCTATAGGTGGAACGGCTACCAATGACTTTCGGTACGCAAATCCCCCCTTTGATGGCTATATACATGCGCGATTGATGTGTTGCCATACCTACAGACACTACTGCATGCTTTGGAATGAAATAGGATGACCAAGAAGGAAATTGTACTTCTGAGACACTGAACCCGATGTTATCATGTGATATGCTGATTCTTATGGAAACATCTGCTCCACACACGGCAATCCACGTTGCCTTAGAAAAATAAAAAACAGGTCCCTTTAATGTACATTCCAATACAGCATCATTTTCTTTATTGCCAAGCAAAAGATTGGCAGCTCGAGCCGCAAAAGCATCTACAACACCTCCGACTGGAATTCCTTGATCTTGATAACCCCATCTCCCTAAATCTTGAATCGTCGTCATAGAACCAGGATGAATAACGGTCAAGTATCCATTCTTAGCGGTTTTTGTCATATCGCTGCCACTGTAATTTCATTGTGTATAAGTTGTTTTTGAAGTGATGAAAGTAATGAAACAGCACGTGCACCATCGCCATGTACACAAACGGTATCTACGTTTACAGTTAGTTCTTGTCCAGTTCGCGCTTTGATTTTTCCTTTTGTTATCATAAAAATCAAGCGTTCAATTACTTGCTTATCTTCTTCGATTAGTGCATCTGGATGTGTGCGAGGCGTTAGCGTGCCATCCTCTTCATAATTACGATCGGCAAAAACCTCTTGTGCTACTGCAAGACCGACTTTCTCACCTGCAACAATGAGTTCACTTCCTGCAAGTCCATATAGTAATAGTTGCGGATCCACATCCCTAATCGCTTGTGCAACAGCCATGGCCATATCTGCAGATATGGCTGCTTGATTATACAAGGCTCCGTGTGGCTTGACGTGATGAAGTGGAACACCATGTATCTTAGTAAATGCTTGCATCGCACCAATTTGATACACAACCAGTTCATAAATCTCACTAGCCGTATACGGGATCCATCGTCTTCCAAATCCCTGTATATCAGGCAATCCTGGGTGTGCGCCTATACTAACCCCATTTTGAACAGCTAATTTGACTGCTTGGTTTAAGACGTGTGGATCCCCTGCATGAAAACCACAGGCGATATTGGCGGAGGTAATGAATGAGAAAATGTCTACATCAGCACCTATGGTATAGTGACCAAAACTTTCTCCTACATCTGCATTTAAGTCTATATGCCACATCAAATTTCCTCCTCGTAGACATTGTGTGCGCCGCAAGAATTACAGTGAACATAGATAAATGAAACACGATCTCCAATGGATAAAAACGTCATCGGATCATTAGATAAAGAAAATAACGGTTGATGTACTCTCCCTAAAATGCGCCATCCACCAGGAGTAGACAATGAGTACACACCTGTTTGCATTCCAGCAATACCAACTGATCCAGTTGGAACTTGTACACGTGGATGATCTAAGCGAGGCATCTGAATTCGTGAGTCTAGACCATCTAAATAAACAAATCCTGGTGAAAATCCAATCATTCTCACTGTGTACACCGTACGCATATGAATAGTAATGATTTCTTCCTTAGTTAACCCACAAAATAAGGAAAGATCAGTGAGATCTAATGCACAATGTGGACCGTAACAAACCTCTATATTCTTAATGACATGGGGGTGATCAACATGAGCTTCTTCCATAGCTAGGAAAGATAGTACTTCTTGTAACCACGCGTCTTTGATCTCAATTGGCTGCATTGCAATGCTACCCCACGGTCGGGTATGTAGAGTTAGCGTATGCCATCCCGGAACCACGTCAATGACATCCTCAATCCATAATGGAGAGAACGGAGAATGATTACTCATCTTTTCGCGAATTTTTTTATACATAGAATGAATGAAATCACGTATTTGTTCATCAGAATGGGTTGTTTTTACGATCTCCAACCGGATTGCACACTCTCCCAGCCAATAACCAATCACACGCATAATGATTCGCCCCGTTTAACTTATTACCAGTTTACTGTAACCTCGTTTTTTCGTTATTTCCGTATACGCTCTTTGTAAGATAAATATTTTGTGCTACAGGATACTACACATGATAGACAGCGGCCAAAATCACATGATTTTATGTTTACCGATATGACAACATGATGGTGTCGCCGGCAATGCGATCACCCAAAAACCATTGAGTTTTTTTACTATCTTTTTTTGTGCAGTTTTTGCACCCCAAATGGTTAACAGCGTTATCGCACCGATAATCAAGAATGCTCATCTCCATTATACGTGACTTGATGTCTCGAACGAAGCAATTATTCATTACAACATCGTTTTATACTTCTTACGCAAAATAACTTGGCCGCATTCTGCCAAGTCCACAACATCTGTTTCACATCTGGGTCGATCCCTTTATAATGAGGATGAAGATTGAGTGATCACGTGGTCGGTTGGATAGATAAGGAGTCTACAATGTTACCATTACTTACATTATTGTTGAAAAAAATATCAAGTAAAGCTACGTGGATTGTTCTTATCTTTGCATGTATTGCGACAGTTGCTGGTGCAGTTCTATTTTCTGTATTTGAACATGTTCCTTTATTTACAGGGATATATTGGGCAATAACAACAGCTACCACAGTTGGGTACGGGGATATTACGCCCAATAACACAGCAGGTCGCCTAATCGCCATAGGTGTCATGATCATTGTCATTCCTGCTTTTGGAGCTCTCTTTGCTCTTATGTCAACCGGACTTATGGAAATGCGAATCAGGAGGTTATTTGGTATGGATACAAATATTCCATCGTCAGGACACATTGTCATCTTGGGCTATATGCCAGAGACGAGAATTGTCATCGATGAATTAGCTCATACTCAGAGTCCACATCTCGTAGTGGCCGACATTGATTCTAATGTCCTACCGCGTGAAACTCCATTCATCAAGGGTGATCCCACAGAAGAATCAGTTTTACGCCTTGCCCATCTTCCCTTTGCTAAACAAGCATTAATTGCAGCTCCAAGGGATGGAGAAGTATTAGAGATGGCCATCGCCGTACATCATTTAGCTCCAGATCTTGCAATTTTAGTTAGCACAAAATCTGATAAAGTGGCACGTGCGTTACAGGCTCTTGGTATCTCGCGTACGGTGTCTACTGACGACTTACTAGGTCACACCCTTGCAAAAAGTTTAGAGGCCCCACATGCTGCAGAATTACTTTTACGGATGGTCAATTCTGATAAGTACTGTATTAAAGAAGTACCTATTCGCACAGAGTGGTTAGATCAACCGCTAAGTGCAGTTCGTAAGCAACATGAGCATGTAGTTCTTGGTATAGCACAAAATGGAGAAGTCATACTAGGCATCGAACATGATCCAAAGATTACAGAAAACGCTATGATTCTGCTTTTGGCTCCGCATGATCGATAATTCGTTGCCTAATGATCGTTTGAATGATCTGGATTGACGTGCAGAAGTGAACGAGATTACTCCTGCACTGTTATACCTATGGCAGTCGTGCAAGTAAGCGTTTTATCGCACGATTTGCTTCTTGTAATACCATTTGCTTATCGATCGTAGTTAATCTGCGATTCTCCATGACAACTCTACCATCAATCACAGTCGTTTCTACATTTGCATGCGTTGCCGAATAAACAATTCTTGCGACCGGATCAACTTCGACTGATGGATAGACATGAAAATCTTCTACATTTAATATACAAAAATCAGCTTTTTTACCTATTTCTATACTTCCTATAAGGTGGTCAAGACCAGCGACCTCGGCTCCACCTAACGTGGCCATCCGCAAGACAGTATGAGCATTCATTGCTGTAGGTCCATAAGATGGCTTTTGAATCAGTGCTGCAAGCCTCATCTCATTAAACATATCTAAGTTATTATTGCATGCAGCACCATCTGCACCTAACCCCACATGGAAGTTCATGGCAAGCATACTAGGTACATCAGCAATGCCTGAGGCCAATTTTAAGTTAGACCCCGGACAGTGTGTCATTTTTACACCACGTGTTTGCATAATGGATCTTTCATTTTCATCCAACCATATACTGTGTGCCAAAATGAGACGTGGACTTGCTAATCCCAAATGATCTAGGTAAGCTACATTGCGCATTTTTCGCTCGCGCTCTACGATTCTAATCTCCTCTTGATTTTCAGCGGCATGTGTGTGAATCTTTACATCATATTGCTGTGCTAGATCGCGCACAGCAAGTAACAATGTCTCAGAACACGACAGAACAAACCGGGGAGCAAAAGCATATTGAATCCGACCGTTATCAAACTGGTGCCAAGTCTTTAGTAAATCAACACTTTCTTGGAGAGATTGTTCTGTTGTTTCAAGCAATCCTTTTGGCACTTCTGATCCCATATCCATCATTACTTTACCGGATAATGCACGTATTCCAGTTTCGGCAATTGCTTGAAATGCTGATGCTGTATGATGAACCGTTTCCATATCAATGATCGTGGTAGTCCCACTTTGAATCAATTCGCCTATACCAAGAAGGGCCGAATAGTAGATTGATTCTTCATCGTGCGCAGCTTCCAGTGGCCAAATTTTTAGCTTTAACCAATCAAGTAATTCTAGATCGTCCGCCTGACCACGAAATAATGTCTGACAAAGGTGAACATGCGTTTGAACAAAACCTGGAATCACCGTCCTCTGTTTGCCGTTGAGTACGCGATCCACTTGGAATTATTTCCCTATAAAAGGGCTATGCGGATGACGATAATACAAATGTTCTTTTTGTAAAATCTGTGATGCTACTAGATCAATCAGAACAATATCTGCGTCTGACCCCACTGCTAGTACCCCTTTTTGTGGATATAATCCAAAAATGTGTGGTGGCGTTGTCGCGGTTAAGCGTGCTATATCCAATAAAGAAAGGTCACGATTTACAAATCCTTCTTCAAGCAAAACCAGCAAACTAGTCTGAGCCCCTGAAATACCTCCCCAGACCTTTGATATATCTGGACTTAATTTCAATTCAATCGGACACGGCGAATGGTCGGATGCAATCGTGTCAACCTCACCTGATCGTACGCACTCCCATAACTCTTCTACTTCTTTACGACTACGTAAAGGAGGTGCGCATTTTGCGATTCCATGCCATTTCTCAGCATCCTCCTCACTGAGTGCTAGATAATGGGGACATGTTTCTACAGTAACTGCAACACCTCGTTCTTTAGCTAATGTGACTGCATGAACAACTTCAGCACAACTTGCATGAACAATATGAAGTCTGCATCCTGTCAGTTCTGCATAAGTAAGAACACGTTGTACCGCTTCAACTTCTGCTAAGATAGGACGTGTCCAGGTATAGTTTTTCATGTCTCGCGGTGCATTACTTGAAAGCCAGGCATCTGTGAGTTGTCTCGTTATCATCTCACTCTCCGCATGCACTGCTAGAATAGAATTCAATTTTAAAATTTCCTCCATACCTTTCCATAAAGATAGATCATCTATACAGGGAAACTCCTCTACCCCACTTGTGGATAAAAAAGCTTTAAAACCGATAACACCTTTTTCATCAAGTTCTGATAATTGATCGATATTTCCTGGGATCAATCCCCCCCAAAGAGCGTAATCTATGCGCGCAAACACGGATGCTGCTGCTTGTTTTGTGTTAAAACCAGAGATCGTAGTTGTGGGTGGTATACTATTGAGTGGCATATCAAAAAAGTAGTTACGCCACCAGCTGCTAAACTACGTGTCGCGGTGGAAAACCCTTCCCACTCTGTTCTACCTGGCTCATTACAATGTACATGTGTGTCAATCATCCCTGGGAAAACATAGAGACCGCTGGCACAGATTTCCTCCCATGCCGGTTCAGAAATGTTTTTCTCTATTGCCGCTATCTTTCCATTTAATATCCCAAGATCTGCACGCACTATCTCATGTTCCTGTATAATCATAGCGTCTCGAATGATCAGATCAAAATGTTCTCCAAGTATCATTCCTTCACCTCTTTTTTAGTAAATCATAGAGTGAACAGGATACTATCTTTGTCGCAAGTTCAAGATCCATAACAGCTACATGTTCATTTGCCCGATGTGCGTTAGCATCCTCTAATGTTCTTGGACCGGCTCCAAACATAATGACAGGTACATCAAATTCAGCAAAATGGCGTGCATCAGTATAGAGCGGAACACCTAGGATAGGAGCAGTTTCACCAGTAATGGCTTGATAATTTGTTGCTACCGTCTGTATTAATCGTTCATCAGTCCTAATCGGTCCATATGCTTCTGCAAGTAAAATACGTCTTATCTCTAAACGAATACCAGGATAACTATCTACAAGAGAAGCAATGAAATGCCTCAGTCGAATTTCTACGTCATCTGCTTCTTCTTCTGGAATCATACGGCGATCCAAGCGAATAACACACTCATCTGGGACTACATTTGTGTTAATACCTGCTTGGATAAGTCCAATGACAAGTGATGGGGAATCAATTCCTGCGATCTGAGAATGAATATCTTTTAATGTATTACGGTACCCATACAATCCATGTAAGATACCGGTCATCGCCTCTAATGCATCAATTCCATCTGTTGGAGATGCTGCATGTGCAGATCTGCCAATAGTTTTCACTTCTAGATGAAGGCAGCCATTGTGTGCATTAACAATAGAATAAGTAAATCCTGCAGTAATTGCGTAGTCTGGTTTTATATATCCTTCTTCTAGTAACCACTTCGGACCAAGCTCTCCGCCTGTCTCCTCATCAAAGGTAAAAGCGAGTACAATTTTCCCTTCTAGTTGCTCAGCCACTTGCTGTAAAGCAAGAACTGCATATGTATAAACAGCGATATCTGATTTTGAAACGGCTGCTCCTCGACCATAGATCGCACCTTCATGAATTTCTCCACCATATGGATCAAAAGTCCAACCAAGTCCCGGTGGCACAACATCTCCATGTGCATTCAGAACAATTTCTGGACCTTGTCCACTTCCAAAGACTTTCGTAGCCAGTACATTCACGATCTTTTGTTGATCTGTAGCATGCTTATCGACGACATCAACTGGCAAGACTTGAATAGTAAAGTCTTCATAGTCCTGCAATTTTTTTATTACATGTGTCGCTATCGCCAAACAGTCTCCTGGTGGATTATCTGATGGAATGGAAATCAATTCTTGAAGTAGACAAACTAGTTGATGAGTATCATGTTCGACTTGCTCAATGATCTTGTTTTTCGTTGCATCCACAAAAAGCACGCCCCCTTCTGCTACGATCGTACTGACAACACGATTAAAAATCATTGGCCAATTGATATATCACACCAAAAAGCACATCGAGAGCAACTTCCATATCTGAGATGTCGACATATTCCGCGGGATGATGACTTATGCCTTCTTTACAACGGACGAATATCATCCCCATCTCAGTAATAGCTCCCATCACCATCGCATCATGGCCAGCTCCACTGACAAGTGGTAAGGCCGTAATTTTGTGTTGTGCCAACACAGACTCTATCAAACTAATCATACGTTTGGATGCTTGCACAGGTGGCGAATATCCAACACATGTAAACGATACGTCCACTCCCCGCAAACGGCATATTTGTTCACATACTTGTATAATAGTCGCAATACTAGACTTGATGAGCTGCTCATCAAGTGATCGAATGTCTAGTGATCCTTCAACGACACCTGGAATGACATTACTGGCACCAGGCAAGACAGATAAATGACCAACGGTTGCAACGAGAGAGTCGTGCAATATTGCTTGCTGCTCAATGGCAAGGATTATTTCTGCGGCCGCGAGGAGTGCATCCTTTCTTAAGGCCATGGGCACTGTCCCTGCATGTCCTGGATTACCCACGACTTTGAAACGATAGCGTGCAGCACCAGCAATACCGTTCACTACAGAACATGGGATCTTATATTCATCCAAAAGTGGACCTTGTTTAATGTGAAGTTCAACGTAGCTAGCTATATTAGGTTGCTTGACAATGACAGTGGTGATAGATTCATCTTCCCCAAGTGCTGTGATCGCTTCAGCCAAGGTAATGCCTTTCTCGTCTTGCAACTGTAAATCCTGTTCTCGAAGCAGTCCTGTAAACCCTTTGCTTCCAATCAATCCGGCTTGAAAGCGAACGCCCTCCTCATCACGAAAAATCATTACATGAATAGGACGTATACAACGCATCCCGCGTGTAGAAAGTTCTTGAACGACTTCAATGCCAGCTAATACCCCTAATACCCCGTCGTATGCACCACCCTCTGGTACAGAATCTATATGAGAACCAACAACTACTGGAGCTGCAGATACATCGGTTCCCTCATAGCGTCCAATGACATTGTGAAACTGGTCTCGAGTAATCACCATGCCTGCTGCTATCATCCATTCTTCCACCTGTTGTGTCGCTCGTTCATCGCTTTCCGTATAGGCTAAACGAGTGACTCCAGGTCCTTGTCCTGAACTAATGTGCGATAATTTTTCAATACGTGAGGCCATTCGCTGTACGTTTAACAATGATTCAGTCACCTCTTTCGCTATCAACGAGCTACACATCCATGGCTCCATACTTATCTGTCATAAAGCGAATAAATATACTATTTAGAATATACAAGCCGCATGGATAAGAAGTACATGTCATAGAGAGCATGCTATACATACCCTTTGTTATGATTCTATCTATATACTTCGTATATTCGAGAAACTTCACGAACGGTATTGATCATCCAACCATATTATTGATATGTAAGTCAATTCGCTATTACACTTGTATATTCCTGCAATATTAAGAAATTTAGTTCTTTCCATTAACCATAGGGATGATCATGCTTCTCTTGTACTAAGCGATATGACGCCCTTTGATCATTGCAATCGTTGTGTCCCATTTGGATCTAGCATAAAGCCGATCTGTGTTTTTTTCTTGATTTTCTTCTTTATTTAAATTAGAATAAATATAAATTGATGCCTACTAAATGAGTGCACTAGGGGGACTATACATGACTAAAAAACTAACCACCTCAACAGGCTCACCTGTTGCAGATAATCAACATTCTCAGACAGCTGGACAACGCGGACCAGTTTTGTTAGAAGACTTTCATTTAATTGAGAAACTTGCGCATTTCAATCGCGAGCGCATTCCAGAGCGCGTCGTTCACGCAAAAGGTGCCGGTGCACATGGCTATTTTGAAGTAACTAACGACGTTTTAAAGTGGACTCGAGCTAGTTTCTTGTCAGAAGTCGGAAAACAGACACCGTTGTTTGTACGTTTCTCTACTGTTGGAGGTGAAAAAGGCTCAGCAGATACGGAACGCGATCCGCGTGGATTTTCAGTAAAATTTTATACAGAAGACGGTAACTACGATATTGTCGGTAATAATACACCTGTATTCTTTATTCGCGATCCACTAAAATTTCCAGACTTTATTCATACACAAAAACGCAATCCAGCAACTAACTGTAAAGATCCAAATGCTATGTGGGATTTTTGGTCATTGTCTCCAGAATCATTACATCAAGTGACTATTTTATTTTCCAATCGTGGAACTCCAAAAACATATCGTCACATGCATGGCTTTAGTAGCCACACATTTCAATGGAATAATCATGCAGGAGAAGCAGTGTGGGTGAAGTATCATTTTAAAACAGAGCAAGGCATTGAGAATTTTCGGCGTGTTGATGCTGTGAAAATGGCAGGCGATGATCCTGATTATGCAACGCGCGATTTATTTGATTCAATTCAACAAGGACAACATCCTGTATGGAAACTTTACGTTCAAATCATGCCTTTACAAGACGCAAACACATATCGTTTTGATCCTTTTGATGTGACAAAGGTATGGTCCCAAAAAGACTATCCACTTATCGAAGTTGGTCGCATGGTTCTCAATCGCAACCCAGAAAATTATTTTGCAGAAGTTGAACAAGCGACTTTTTCACCTGCCAATATTGTTCCTGGCATCGGATTCTCTCCTGATAAGATGTTGCAAGGAAGACTCTTTGCTTATGCGGATGCACACCGTTATCGCGTGGGCACAAATCACGATGCTCTACCGATTAATCGTCCAATTGCACCTGTCCATAATCATCAACGCGATGGTTCCATGCGTTTTGATGGAAACGGTGGAGCTTCTCCAAATTATGAGCCGAACAGCTATGATGGAATAAAGGAAACGCCATCAGTTGCAACGGCACCTTATGAGGTGACTGGGCAAACTGGAAGTCACAAGTACCCATCAGACGATCACTACACACAAGCTGGAGATTTGTATCGATTGTTGAGTGAAACAGAACAAACAGATCTGATTGACAATATCGTCACTGCGATGCAATCGGTCGCATTAGATATTAAAATTCGTCAAGTGAACCATTTTATTTTAGCCGATGAGTCATTTGGAGCACGTGTTGCAAAAGGATTGCAGATTCAAGTTAATCAATAATTGAATGCAATGTAAACCATCCGATCCATACGTCATGAACATGACTATAGATCGGATGGTTTTTTTATTGAAATAAACACCTTCTGATCTTTTGAAAATAAAGTAACCTGTTTCATTTGTTTGGCGTCTAACAAATGACATACAGAAAGGAAGATCAGCATTGAAACCTTACATTTACGCAATAGCTATTGGTATCCTTGGAATTTCCACTATGACTGGATGTGGTACATCACCATTACTATCCTCACCTTCTACTACACATCACGAGAATTCCACACATTCATCAATATCTTCACCAAAATCAACAAGCAAAACGTCATCTCCAACAGTAACTATCCTACCGGCTAAATCAACAAATAACGGATCATCTGTAGTAACAAGCCCGTCTGCGCAAGTGATTCTTTATACACCTATGATGTGGGCTGTCAACACCGTACGAGTCTCTGGAAGAGTCATCGATCCTACGAGTAATAAACAGGTAACCATATGGACGGACATCTCTAGTGGTTATCCTGTGGCCAAAGCAGTAGCTACTCTTTCTGCAGATGGTAGGTTTCACGCAGACTTCCATCTCACTGGAGCAGGTCCACAGACATTTACCTTTCATGCCTCCTATCAAAATGGTCAAAATGCCAGTCTTCAGAGGACCATAAATGTCTTACCGATGTCAACTAACTGGCCCACTCCTCTAGTTGCAGCACGCAATCAAGCAAGGCAAATGGGTACAACATTCCCCATATGGGAGCCAACATGGTTACCACAAACGATTTCCCGAAGAAATTCAATTAAAAACCCTTATATATCTGTCTTTGTTGCAGCAAAATCATTTACCTATACAGATTCAATCTTTGAAACAAATATTCCATACGAGATCAACGAACCAGAGCTCAACTCCATTGCAGCGCCACTTTTAGCAGATGTAGGTGGGACTCACTTTGCATCCAATCACGCAGCAAGACAACAAATGATGTACGGAGTACACCAAGTGTTAGCTAATCAAATCCCAACAGGTACCATTCATTTAGAAACAAATTTAAACGGGATAATCTATCAAGGAAAACAAAAACAAACTATTGTATGGCACGAGGGAGACTGGACATTAGGCGTTCGAGGACCAGATTCCAAACTCAATGTTGAGCAGGCTAAGGAAGTCACGAACATATTAAATTCTATTTATTTACCACCTACCCATGGACTCGTATGGATTCGCAACTTAGCAAACACTCATGGTACTGTAGTCACTACACAAATTGAAATTAGCTTTGCAGAAGATTCTAACTTATTTAGCATTACTTCACAAGGCAACTTGTATGATGCGTTGGTTATGGCTTCATCCATGAAAGAGTACCTGCAGTAGTCATGACAAGATCATCAGAAGTCATTTCGAAAAACTAATTAAAGTTTTTAATCCATGAGTTGTGTCGTTACAATTATATAACTATCATGAATGAAGCTTGGGCCTATCCTCTACATGGATGGGCCCAAGCCAGTAAAATACAATTTAATATTATAACATATAAAGCTGATTTACATGTGTTAGAATCGCTAACACATGTTAACCAATCTCCTATGGTAAAGTACTGATGTAGTTAGAATATTTACATTATCCAGTTAAAAGGAGGGTTTTCAGTGAAGTGGAAAATCAGAATGACCATGTTAGCTGCTGGTTTTTTATGCGCTACAGCATTACCTGCTTATGCAGCAAGTACTGGTGCTCAAGGGAATGTAACAACAATGACTGCACTTCCCGGTAGCACAGAACCATTTTTAACGCATGCTACACTCATTGGTGTACATGATCCAAATAGCACTATGAGTATTACGGTTGCCCTGCATCTGCAAAATCAAAGTCAATTGCAATCTTTACTGCACGATCAATATACAAAAGGATCTTCAGAATATCATCAATGGTTAAAGCCAGGAGAGTTTACTTCAAAATTTGGACCATCTGTTGCGCAATATCAAACGGTCATGAATTACTTACAATCTTCGGGCTTACACATCCAAAAAACTTACGCTAATCGAATGTTAATCGATGTGACAGGCAATACAAAAAATATTGAACAAACGTTTGGAGTTCAGATTGGCAATTATAAAGTAGGCAGCAAGAACTTTTACGCACCCCAATCATCTGTTAAGTTACCTACTCAAGTCAGTTCACTTATATCTGCTGTTATTGGATTAAGCAATTATCACCAAATGCATACTCACCTTATCATGAAACAAACGGCTACTGCCCATCAACTTACAGCGACGTCTGGTTATACGCCGAGTCAAATTGAAACGGCATATAATTATAACCCGCTATATAATGAAGGAATAAACGGATCGGGAGTTACAATTGGAATTCTAACGGCTGATACGTATAACTCAAGTGATATTGCTACATTTGACCAAGCTTATGGCCTTCCTACCCCATCTGTAACGGATGTCAATGTCGGTGGCACTCCTTCTCAAATTAATCCAGAAACCACGCTTGACCTAGAATGGTCGAGTGCTACAGCACCTGGAGCAAATGTCATTATGTACGAAGGTGCAAATTCAAGCTTAGGGACTTTTACCGATGTCTATAATGCAGCAGCTTCTGCGGATGCAGCACAGGTCCTGTCTACTAGTTGGGGTACTGCCGAATCAAATATGTCGCAGTCAGAGTTAACAGCAGACGACAATATTTTTTCTCAGATGGCTTCACAAGGTCAAAGTGTATTTGTAGCTTCTGGGGATAACGGAGCTACTGATGGAACAAGTAATCTTGCTGTTGACTATCCTTCATCAGATCCCTACGTTACAGCATGTGGAGGAACAAAGTTAATTCTCAATAGTAATGATACGATTCAAAGTGAAACAGGGTGGAGTGGTTCTGGCGGTGGACAAAGTTCAGTATGGTCTGAACCAAGTTGGCAAACTGGTGAAAACGTGCCACAAGATGGTCAGCGGCAAACTCCAGATATTGCATTGAATGCTGATCCAAATACAGGATACTCTTTCTATTACAATGGCGCTTGGAATGTGGCTGGTGGAACCAGTTTCGTAGCTCCACAAATGACTGCAACATTCGCTCTCATCGATCAAGATTTAGCCTACCAAGGATATTCTTCAATTGGTGAAGCAGATCCAAATATTTATCAAGATGCAGCCTACAACTATAACACAGATTTTAATCAAATCACTTCTGGTAATAACGGATATTATTCCTGTGGTCCTGGTTATAACAATGTGACAGGCTGGGGATCTATTAACGCGACTAACTTTGTCAATGACTTAGGATAATGAGATTTTACTTTCCCGTGGTCAAAAGAGTCTAAAGATTCTTTTGACCACAAATAATTATATAACACATTTTCTGGAGGAATGGTCGATGCATCAAGAAGAAAATCACATTCTCGTCCAATTTCTTAAGGTGTTAGCTGATGAAAGTCGTTTGCGCATTCTTGGACTTTTGGTGAATCAAGAAGCTAACGTAGAGGAATTAGCCGCCTATCTCAACCTTAAGCCACCCACTGTCTCGCATCATTTGAATCGTTTGCGAGAACTCGGAATCGTCGAGATGCGCATAGATGGCAATGTTCATTTTTATCGATTTTTATCGGATAGTTTAACCAATGTACATCTCATGTTGACACCCGAAAAACTATCCCAAATGACAGAAGATATTCAGGAAGATGCGTGGGAACGCAAAGTATTGCGGGATTTTTTGAGTGGTGAAGAACTAAAAGAAATTCCAGCAAGTCGTAAAAAACGACTTATTGTGCTTACGTGGTTAGCAGGTAAATTTGATATGGGCACTCGCTATGCAGAATCAGAAGTTAATGAAAGAATTAAACGTCATCACCCTGATTTTTCAACCTTAAAGAGAGAATTGGTTGGTCATCAACTGATGGAACGTAAAAATAATGTATACTGGAGACTAAAATCTTAGATGTCTCAATACTTTAGAGGAGTAATCACATGATCACTTCATCCATCTCTGTGTACTGGGGTTCTTTCGTACATGACGAGTGGTCTTTTTATCTAGCAACAACAGAACAAGGTCTTTGTTTTCTCACTTTACCCAATGAAACCTTTCAAACAATGGAGCATTGGGTAAAGAAACATATTTCAAGGCCCGTTTTAATTCATGATGACAATAAGATAGCATTCTATAGTAGCCAAATTATTGAGTATTTAAAAGGAGATCGCAAAGTATTTAGCTGCCCACTTGATCCTCATGGTACTTCATTTCAAAAAAAGGTTTGGTTATCATTGATCCAAATTCCATTTGGTGAACTTAGGAGTTATTCTGATGTTGCAGCAAGTATCAACCATACTACTGCTGTCAGAGCAGTTGGAACAGCATGCGGTGCCAACCCTATTCCTATCATCATTCCCTGCCATCGTGTAATTGGAAAAAATCATACGTTAACCGGATACCGTGGTGGGATACCTATGAAAGCTCGTTTATTGACTTTAGAAGGTGAAGATATCTAGACATCCACTTGCATTTTTTATCGATATGCAAATATAAACCATCCTACATAAAACACACTTCATATCATTTTAAATCGTTATTTTTTAAATTTTTAGTTCAATGTATCTAGTAAAAATTAATCCTGCAGTATATTATTTAAAGACATGGAAGTATCAATTTTTGTTGCCATAAACAAGATTATATTTCCTAATAACGCCTAAAGAGGTTGTGAATAATGAATGATACTTGATGTACAATCGCTGCGCAAGCACTATGTAGGAAAAGATAAAAAACCATTTATAGCAGTGGATGACGTGAGCTTGCAACTAGTAGCAGGAGAAGTACTTGCTTTTTTAGGTCCAAATGGAGCAGGCAAAACGACAAGCATTAAAATGATTGCTGGTCTTATCCAACCAGACGATGGAGAAGCATTCATCTGTGGGCACAGCATAAAAAAACACAGTCGTAAAGCAATATCACATGTAGGTGCTGTGTTAGAAGGCTCAAGGAACTTATATTGGCGTTTAACTCCATTGGAAAATTTAATATATTGGGCTGGCCTCAAAGGGTATCCACATCGCATAGCAAAAGAGCGCGCCATGGACTTATTATCAAATTTTGGTCTGCAGGATAAAGCTCATGATACTCTACAAAAGCTTAGTCGAGGTATGCAACAACAAGTAGCGATCTGTGCAGCACTCATGCATTCGCCTTCCCTCTTATTACTTGATGAACCGACACTTGGACTGGATCTTCAAGCTGCTGATCGCATTCAAGAACTCATCATACGATTAGCAAAAGAAGAACATGTCGGCATTCTATTAACCACTCATCAGATGGAAGTTGCACAAACATTGGCTGATCGTGTATGTATTGTTAGAAAAGGAAGAGTTGTATTAGAGGGACATACACATGACGTACTTGAGCAATTTAGTGAAAATAAATATATTTTTGAACTAGGTGAACCATTAACTCACTCACAGCGCCAAATTATTAGCGAACGTGGTGCAGATTTTGTAGATGAAAAAACATTTTACATATCGATTACCACTCAAAAAGAACTATATGATATATTGCGAACCACAGAACCATGTTCATTACTTAGAATGGAACGAGATCTAGCAGATTTAGCATCTGTTTTTCGCCACTATGTAGAATAAAGGAGCTTAGAACCTTGATATGGCATGCATTTCAGGCTGAATTTCGCCGTATTTTCATTGAGTTTAGACGTTACCCAACTGAATTTATCAGTTCTGTTGCAATTATGATCATTCTATTTTATGGATTATTTTTAGGAGCAGCCTATATTTCAGGTAATAGCGTATTTGGAAATCGATTGAGTGATATTGTCGTAAGTTATGCTCTTTTTTCCTTACTACTTACTGTCATTGGAGATATGGGTTGGTCCATTTCTAATGAAGCACAAAATGGAACATTAGAGCAGCTTTATCTAAATCGCGTTTCAGCCAAAACGGTCTTGTTTTTACGATTAATCGCTAATTTATTGATCAACTTAGGGATGACGCTGATTGTTCTTTTAGTGATTACCTATTTAACAGGGCGCCATCTTCACTTTTCTTGGCTAGACATTGTTCCATTGATTCTGTCGTCGATTGCGGCTAGTGGACTCGGCTATTTAGTAGCAAGTATCACGATCATATTTAAACGAACCAACAATTTTTTAAATCTTCTTCAGTTTATCTTTCTATTTATGGTGATGACTCCATTTACACAGTTACCTGGTGTAGAGAAAAATATTGCAATTATCATACCTTTAGCGCCCATGATAGGTTTATTAAAGCAAATGATGATTAACCATTCGCCATTATTCACACATGGTGATTGGCTATTTTGGAGTTTAATCAATGCATCACTTTGGTTAACGATTGGTATGTTGGTTTTTCTTCGCGCATCAACCTATGCACGAAGAAAAGGAATGCTTGGTCATTATTAGTATATCGGTGGTGTGAATTCAAAGAACGAGCACGTCACTACAGTATGTCGTGCTCGTTCTTTGAATACTTTACAAATAATGATTCTCATTCAAGGAGCATTTTTGCATTAGTGATGATTCAAATGACTTAGTGCAATGGTTGCAATGTTGCTTATTTCATTTTGTAACTGGTTCAATTGCTGTGAAATCGCACGGATCCACACTTGAATACTTGTTAATTGATTAGATACATGAGAAAGTTGAGTAGCATTACTTGTAACAATTTGGTTGGTATGGCCCAAAGATGAAGATACACTATTCATCCATATTGCTACAGCTACAATGAATACAACGGCCAAAATACCTAGCAGCCAAAGAACAGGATGGTGCTTCTGCGAATGTTCATTCTTACTAAACTCTCTCTGGCCATAATCGTTATCATGTACATGATCTGATTGTTCATGGCTTGGGCCGTCCGATTGAGTCACTTTTACCAAACGGTATTGGTTTTCCATCATGTCGGTCCTCCTTGTATAGTGAGAAGTTCATTCGAAGTCGCGTATCCTTACCCTATTAGATTACGAAAGTGATCTCAATTTTTTGACCGTCGTAAACAATAGGACAAATTCATAGTGGTATTTACCGCTGACTTACAATGTTCACGAGTTCCTCATGTACGACAATGCCATTTTGATTGACGAGTCCAAAATTCATCTCTTTGTACGACCAACAGGAACGCCCGATCTTTAATTCCTGCAATATACCTACAAAATCCCGATGCCATGCGATCCTGCTCGCTAGAGGTGCCAAATCAATTACGCCATATTCACCACAGTAGAGCGGTTTTCCGGTTTGCAATGTAAAATCAATAGCAGGCTGTATCAGACCATGAAGATAGGATATGTCAATATACTTCGGCAAATCCTGTAATTGGGAACTATATTCAGGATGCATTCTAGCATATTCTTCAACCTCTCTGAAATCACCAGGATAGTAAAGTGAAGTTTGATATTCACGAGTTATTTTATCCCAAGATGCACCTTGATGTGTAAAGAGATGTGGCTTATAAAAGTGAAATGTATAAATGATCCGATCATCATTAGATACAAGTTCGATAGTAGATAATTGATCAATTGAATTGTAATGATTACCTCCAAAAATTATATATCGATTAGGATCTATACGACGAATGGCTTCAATAGTCTTATGCGCAAGTCGATTCCAACGTTCACTCGTTGGTTCAACTACTTCATTAAGTAATTCAACTTGCAGTTGATCATCGAGTGTGCGGTATCTTGAAACAATGGATTCCCAAAGATGCACATATCGTTCTTGTATGAACGGGTTTGAAAAAAGCGAGTTTACATCAAGCGTGTTAAAGCTATACCCTGGTGCTCGATGTAAATCCAAAATCACACCGAGACCCTGCGTTCTACACCAATCTAAACACTGGTCAATATAAAAATAACCTTCTTCTTTATACACTCCCAGACAATTGTCATCTTCGAGCAATGCATAATCGATAGGCAGTCGTATATGATCCATTCCCCAATCTGCAATCCTTTTGATATCTACTTCTGTAATAAATGTATCAAAATGCTTAGCACTGTATTTTTGAAATTGTGATAACCATCCGCCTAAATTAACTCCTGCCTTAAATGAGTATGTTCTCATGTGATTATTCACCTCCAAAAAATAAAACAAACAGTCTAACAAAAGAACATCTATGATCTATCTTGTGCGAAGATGTTATCAATAAGAGGTTGTTCAAAAAGGATTTTTTTGCGAAAAGTAGTTAGGCTTAACAACTACATTGTCATAATGGCTATGAAATATATGAGTGGTTGCAGGGGATACAGGAGGAATTAGCCAAGTCCAATCTCCTGTAACTTTACGTTCCTCATCTTTTTCCATCTGTTCAAACCGTTCAAACTGCTTCGCAGCAGTGTGATGATCAACGATCATCACACCTTGTTCCTTAAATGAATACAAAACAGCAGTGTTTAATTCAAGTAAAGCTCTATCTTTCCATAAGGATGCCTCTGTTTTCATATTGAGACCTAAAAGAGACGCAACTTTTGGTAACATGTTATAACGATTTGAATCCGCTAAATTACGAGCACCAATTTCCGTTTCCATATACCATCCATTGAATGGTGCTGCTTGAAAGATTAGCCCACCTATATCCAATGTCATATCAGCTATCATCGGGACAGAGTACCATTTAAGTCCCAATGATTGAAAAGATGGTATATCCGGATGAATAATATTGATTTCCAAAACCAATGATTCAGGGATGGAAAACCATTGGGGTGGCTCTTCATTAACTTGTATCACTAATGGTAGTACATCAAACGGTGTGCCTTTCCCCTTCCACCCTAAATCCTCACAAACACGAGTAAACGGCACAGATTGGGGATCTCCAATGACGCAAAGCTCAGATTCATATCCTGCATAGCGTATCAGTTGATGATTCCATACACGCACTTTTGAATGAAATACAGTAATTGTAGGACGTATTCTGCCAAAATTAGTTGCATACTCGATATGTCGATATAGTGCAGATGCTATATCATTAGTAGTTAGTAATTTTCGCTCATCAAATACTTTGAGTGATTGCCAAAATAAACGTCCTATGCATCGATTATTATTTCTCCAAGCCATTCTTGCCCCATGTTCCAGCTCTTCATATGTAAGTTCATAAGTTCCTTCTCGTTCAATAGCATCCTTTATCAGAGTTAATCTATATGTAGTTTCGTCCAGACTTTTACCAAGTTCATCATAGCAAGTCATAATGAACTCCTTAGCTTCCTCGTAAAGTTGCATCTTCAATTGTTCCTTTCAATTCTGCCCAACTGACTTCGTCTTGTGTACATTGTACTCTAAGTTAGGAACTAAACATAATGAATATTTATTTACGAATATCAATGGCTTCCAGTCCAAAAATTATTTTGCGAATATGCATGTGGCATTCTCGCATAACCTCTTGTAATCGCCAAGCATGATTGCCTAACATTCGGACAATCATGCCATTCTTTTGTAAAGCACTACAACCAGCATAAACATCTATTCCCACAATAGAATCAAGTACTTTTCGAATGGCAACTACATGTGACTCGTTCATCATTTCTGATAAAACATACAGAGTACCCACATGAGTAAAAGTTCCCATGATTAAACGATTTGATATGCGCATTGGCTCTATAACAAGCGTGTCCCATACCATGCACTGTTCATCCCAGTACACTGAAAATGTGCTTTGAAATTTTCGAAATAAAAAAACCTCTCCTCTCCCAATGCGTCCAGGTGTAAGTATTTCACCAATAATGGCACTACCACCCGTTTGCATGTAAAGAGTAGTTGCTCCCTCATATCTA
The DNA here is from genome assembly GCF_022606465.1 of Sulfoacidibacillus ferrooxidans. Taxonomy (NCBI): domain Bacteria; kingdom Bacillati; phylum Bacillota; class Bacilli; order Caryophanales; family Alicyclobacillaceae; genus Sulfoacidibacillus; species Sulfoacidibacillus ferrooxidans. The sequence continues at coordinate 59,792 of NZ_JALBUF010000007.1, read as the reverse complement.
CTCCCTTCATATGGTACAATCGGTTCAGGTATATATTCAAACAACGCCCCATTTTCAATGTAGAACGTTTGCATCTGAAGACTTAACTCTTGTGTATGTGATGGATGAATTTTACAGGATGATTGGTTTGTCAGATAAAGACTGCTATTACATCCAATGCGACAGATAATGGTCTGAAGATCTCCACCAAATAAGCCTGGGGATGCATCCATTAAATAAATAGTCAGCCCCCCATCTGATCGCGCAAACGGCTTAGCTATTTTTAACGGTGCCTTTTGTGAAGAACTCATCAAGCTCGAACGGCCATTACACTTTTCTACGATACCTTCCCAATATCCATTCACGATGAGAGTTGTTTACCAGATTCTACACGTGCCACAAGCCAATCAACCAATGTCCCTACACCGGTCTCTTTATAGAGATTAGTCATTACGTATGGCCGTTCTCCCCTCATCTTTTTGGTGTCACTCTCCATTACATGGAGACTAGCACGCACAAATTCTGCTAAATCGATCTTATTAATGACGAGCATATCCGATCTCATAATACCAGGGCCACCTTTACGTGGGATCTTCTCACCTTGAGCTACATCAATGACGTAAATAAATACATCCACTAACTCAGGGCTAAATGCTGCAGCAAGATTATCACCACCACTTTCAAGAAAGATCAAGTCAAGGTCAGGAAAACGAGATTCTAATTCAGAAATAGCTTCCAAATTCATTGATGCGTCTTCGCGAATAGCTGTATGAGGACACCCACCTGTTTCAACACCGATGATTCGATCTTGTTCAAGTACCCCTGTATGAGCAAGAATCAGTGCGTCTTCTTTCGTATAGATGTCATTTGTTATAACGGCCACACTATAACGCTCAGTTAAATGAGCACAAAGTCGTTCTACGAGTGCCGTTTTTCCTGAGCCCACTGGGCCGCCAATGCCTATCCGAAACGGCCGATTCCCTGGAAACTGTTGTACTACCCAATCGTGATGATGATGATGATTAGTTCCTTCACACATGATTAGTAAACCCCCTTTATTCTATTGAAAGTCATCAAGACATAAATAATCGCGAGTATAGTGTTTCATGGCGCATAGCTTGAATTTCATGCAAGATAGCTGCATTGGCAAGATGAAGAAAAGCCGGTGGTTGTGCAATTGTATGGCTAGTTACTTGTTCCATATGCAAAAATAAACTCGACAAAATATGCTGACCTTGCGTCTGACCTATGGGCGCAGCACGTACTGCATTTTGAATAAGTGCATTTACTGATGTATACAGATGTGTCAATATTGCCGTTTCTGCAGATACCCCCAAATAAGAACATACCCAACCATGAGCGATCGCTGCATTTCCAAAACATGATCCAGATTGAATCAATTGATCATAGATCTGTAAATGAGCATCAGGATACAATTGCATGCCCATTCGTACATATTGTCGACCAATTTTTACACTTCCAATACGAGATTCTCTTGCTAATTTCGATAATGTCATACGTAGATCTAATAATGTTATAGGTTCTTTCCATGTATCAATATACTCAATCTCATTCCAGTCTTGAATGTGATCAGATAGTAAAGAGTGAGAGAAATATACAGCTGATGCTTCCATAGTCGCAAAACTTCCTACAATGAAACCTTCTAACCAAGCGTGTAAGTCACTTGCACTAGTAATTGTACCTTCAGACAATGCTGTTTCTAATCCAAACGAATGAGAGAAGGCACCTGTAGGAAAACTGGAGTCTGCTAACTGTAATAAAGGAAGCATCGCTTGATCCATAAAGTTCTATCTCCCCTCATTAAAATAAATAATATCTTTGCGCTAATGGTAGTATAGTTACAGGCTCACATGTAGCTAGCTCCCCATCGACACGCACTTCGTACGTTTCGGGATTCACTGTAATTTCAGGCAAACCATCGTTGTGAATCATGTCCTTTTTGCCTATGGTTCGACATCGACTGACTGCGACACACAACTTTTGTAAACCTAGTCGATGATGAACTCCTTGTTCAATTGCAATACCTGAAAGGAAAGTCATAGAACCCTGACTCGTAGCTATTCCAAAGGATCCAAACATGGGCCTATATAATACAGGTTGAGGCGTAGGAATGGAAGCATTGGGATCACCCATGACAGAATGAGCGATAATCCCTCCTTTGAGAATCATTTCGGGTTTTACTCCGAAGAAGGCAGGCTTCCATAGTACAAGATCAGCCCATTTTCCAACTTCTAATGATCCCACATACTCTGAAATACCGTGCGTAATGGCTGGATTAATCGTGTATTTGGCTATGTAACGCTTTACTCGAAAGTTATCATGAGCCACGTTGTCTTGCTCTAAAAATCCTCTTTGTATTTTCATCTTGTGTGCAGTTTGCCACGTTCTTGTAATTACTTCACCTACACGTCCCATGGCTTGTGAATCAGAACTAATCATACTGAGTACACCAAGATCATGTAGAACATCTTCAGCGGCAATCGTCTCAGGACGGATACGAGAATCAGCAAATGCAACGTCTTCTGGAATGCGACTATCCAAATGATGGCATACCATTAACATATCCAAGTGCTCATCAATGGTGTTTACAGTGAGTGGCCTTGTTGGATTGGTGGAAGAGGGAAGAACATTCGCCTCTCCTGCAAGTCGCATGATATCAGGCGCATGTCCACCGCCTGCACCTTCCGTGTGATAGGTATGAATAACTCGTCCTCCGATTGCTCGTTTTGTCTCTTCAACAAAACCTGCTTCATTCAAAGTATCAGTATGAATAGCTACTTGAATGTCATATTGATCGGCTACCTGTAAGCACATATCAATGGTTGAAGGAGTCGTTCCCCAATCTTCATGAAGTTTTAACCCAATCGCACCAGCACGTATTTGTTCTACTAAAACTTCTTCGTTTGAAGCATTCCCCTTTCCTAAAAAACCAATATTCATCGGGAAAGCTTCCGCTGCTTCTAACATTCTTTCGATGTAAAACGCACCTGGTGTGCAGGTAGTTGCATTGGTACCAGTCGATGGCCCAGTACCTCCACCAATCATCGTAGTTATACCTGAAGTCAAAGCAGTTTCAATTTGTTGCGGACTAATAAAATGAATATGTGCATCAATTCCACCCGCCGTTACAATGAGACCTTCTCCAGCAATAATATCCGTTGCAGCACCAATAATTAGATGAGGAGAAACTCCGCTCATTGTATCAGGGTTACCAGCCTTACCAATCCCAATGATTTTCCCATCACGAATACCAATATCCGCCTTTATAATTCCCCAATGGTCGATGATGATCGCATTAGTAATGACGACATCTGGTGTTCCATCAGCTCGCTTAGCCCTCGCAGATTGTCCCATGCCATCACGAATGACTTTCCCTCCACCAAACTTGCATTCATCTCCATACACTGCATAATCTCGTTCAATTTGAATCCATAGTTCTGTATCGCCTAAACGAATGCGATCACCAGTAGTCGGACCATACATAGCAGCATATGTTTCTCGCGAAACGGAAACCCCATTTGAGATTGGGTTATTCGAACGGGACAATCTTTCTTTAACAGAATGATTGGTCATTCCCCTATGACCGAATATCAACTGCTCACCACCATATTCAGTGAGCGACACAGGTTTTTCCTCTCCAGGTTCAAACCTTATGGCAGTACCTGCAGGAATATTGAGGCGCATGCCGATAGCCATGTCACGTTCAAAAATGAGCATGGGGTTTACCTCATAAAAATGATAATGTGATCCTATCTGGACCGGACGATCTCCTGTATTCGTTACGTAAACTGTGGTTGTGTGTCGTCCTTGATTAATCAAAATTGGATCGGATCGCAAATCATAAGCACCTGGCTTCATCACTGATCCTCTCTTTCATCTGCATGTCTCTTCGGACGAATTGGATGATGCACTGTAACTAACTTAGTTCCATCTGCAAAAGTTGCTTCCACTTGAATCTCTTCGATCATATCCGAAATTCCTTCTTGTACATCTTCTTCATTAATAATAGTAGCTCCGTACTGCATTAACTCAACAACAGACTTTCCATCGCGTGCTCCTTCTAGTATTTCATAAGAAATCAACGCGATTGTTTCAGGATAATTTAGTTTCAATCCACGTTCTTTTCGACGACGACTAAGATCAGCTGCTACAACTAATAAGAGTTTGTCTTGTTCCCGTTCTGTAAGATGCATGTCATTCATCCATTCACTCATGAGCCATATGGAGGTTAGTCGTTAAGACTACTCATGTTGTATTGTTTATATTTTAACTATTTATAACAATCTTTTTAGTGTTCTGTCAACACGAAATGTAAAAAAACATTACATGAAAAGTCCTCAAACAATAAACGTCATACCTTGACCATCTCGCTAATTATTAACAGATCTATGTCATTATAGTTGACATGCTTAATTTTAAGTTTTATATGTGGTATGGTTATTTTTGAACGTCGGCATTGCACTAGGTCTTATGGAATTTGGAGTATTTGGATTTTTAAACATGATCCTTGGATTTTATTCTAACGTGGCAGTGGCGTGGGTTGGTTCCGTTGTAGCAGATCTTGTCATTAAATTAGCCCTTCTTATATTGAATTTAAAAGAGCACATCTCTATCGTTTTAATCCAGTAGGATTTGGATCTATGTTAATAGCTTCTTTGATTTCAATTATTGAAGAAACGATCACATGTTTCAGCTGTTGTTTTGCTTATGAAGTTCTTGATATGAGTAGCTGTCCGTTTCATCAGGGACATATTTGTTCCCTATGTTGCAGCCTAGATGTTCATTGTCATGATATGTGTAAGAGTAGCGACAAATAAAATTTCCTTATTTTATAAACCAGCGCCTACTCCGTATACTGCTTCATATTCAGCGATAGAACGAGTTTGAAAAAACGGTATAAGCAACATGGCTAAACTAGATAGAATGATCAACAACAGAAAAGCGCCATCCTTCACTTCATGCACATACAATGCTACTATTAGAACTGAACTTCGTGCAAGTACTAAAGGGATTTCCAACCACATGCCCATCTTAGTTCGCCATATGATATCTCCTTGCATAAGGACTCGATAGCGTTGACGACTAGAAGACGCGGAAAAAAACAGGCTACCTAACCTCATGAATAAAACCACCAATATCCCCAAAGTCAGTTGGTCATAAAGCGCCATTATATAACTAGAAAAAATAAGTAAAACACCTATAATTAACCATTTGTTTTGACTGATATGATATCGTCGATATAAGAATAATCCGCCTAAAGAAACAATCGAATAACCAACATTTAAAAGTGCTACCATACCAACCTGGTTAGTAATATTAAAAATAAATACCATTGAAAACAGGGCTAAAAATTGATTGATGAATCCAGATGAAAAGATGGCTCCGATTGACCATTTTGTTCCTGGCTTAGAAAAAGTCTTTTTAAATCCAATATCCTGATACAAAGACTGATGCATAGATACATTGGGTAACCTCAAAGTAGACAGTAACCCCAATATCACAAAAATAAGCATAAATAAAAACGCTACATGAAACGTAAGTTCAAAAATAATTAATGATGAAAATAAAGGGACAAGAATGGTTACGGCTTGAGCAATTACTGTGTTGACAGAGAAATAATCGGCATATTGCTCTGATTTTAAAAAACGGTACAATGCAGAGTTATTGGCTGACCAAAATAACCCTTGTGTGATCCCAGACATGGCTCCAACGAAAATAATCATCCATTCTTTTGCTTGACCGTGTGATAGATATAGAGCAAAGAAAGAGAAACCAGCAAATATGCAACTCATCACTAAGACAAAACGAATGCTTCGTTGATATAAAAAATAGGATCCAACGAGATAAGAAACAAATAATAGAGCTACACTGGAAAGATTAAATAAACTTACACTGAAAATATTTTGCCCTTGGTTCCACAAAAATAGGTTGATAAAAATACTAGTGAAATTAAAAATGATTGACATCATCATATTTATAATGATAAGAGCCCAGACTCCTTTCGGTAGAATAATACCTTTAAAACCAAACATGTGTACCCTCACTTTTCTTCAACATTTCCACGAATCATGAACTATAGTACATGCAATAGATAGTGTTGTCGAATCATTTAACGGATGTATGAATGACTTCATACAAAAATACCCGAGGTTATTACCCTCGGGTTGCAAAAGAAATGTTGTAAAAGATTACTTACTAAATAGCCCCAGCCTGTTTTGTTTGTTCGATATTTTCAAGTGCCTCCTCAACATCAGCTGTATGATAGCCACTATGCACTCCCCAATAATAAAATCCAAACGATACTATTGCTACAGTCACCATATCCCAAGGATAGTGAATCCAATTTTGCAATTCTCCTAGTTTTGTCGATCCTGCATAAGTAAATGCCAGCATTGCAAGTAAGTATATGATGAGCCAAATACCAGCTTTCATAGATTGCCCATCGGGCCTACGAATATGATCAGGCATGATGAGTGAGAAAATAGCGTACAAGATAACCCCAATGAGTATAGCAACCAAGAGCTTAGAATCAGTTGCCCAACCTGTCCAGTAAATAATTAAAGATCCAATCACAAAAGCCAAAGGAGCAATAATTGATGAACCTTTTAATCGATAAGGACGTTGTGCGGTAGGCGTAGTTTTCCTAAAAACAGCTAACGATACAGGACCAATGATATAAGTAAATACTGTGGCGGAGGAAACTAAACCGACAAGCGATTGCCATGATGGAAATGGAAGCAGGAAAATGAGCCCTAGTACAAAAGCAGTTACTAATGAAATAACAGGAATTCCTGTTTTGGCGTCAATTTTAGCCAATGGTTTCGGGAAATATCCATTGTTCGCTAACGCATAGAGAACTCGTGTAGTGGAAGCAATATAGACGTTACCCGTACCTGCAGGTGAAATAATAGCATCAGCATAAAGCAACACTGCAAGCCAGCCCAAATTCAAACTAACAGCTAACTGAGCAAAAGGCGCATTAAATGAAAGCGATGGCCAACCTTTCATTAAATCTTTAGGAGCAATACCTGCAATGAATACGAGTTGGAGCAACACATAAAGGCCAATTCCTATAAAAATAGAAATGAGAAGAGCTAGTGGAACATCGCGTTGGGGATTGCGAGCTTCTCCTGATAAATCAACTGCTTGCCTAAAGCCTAAATAAGCAAAAATAACTCCCGAAGTAGCCACGGCAACTAAAATTCCAGAAGTTCCTTCCGGTGAAAATCCTCCAACCTGTGAGAAATTGCCCCAATGAAGCCCGGAAAATAGAAAAATAATAATCGTAGCAGCAGGCATAATGAATTTCACAAAGGTAATCGATGTATTTACTTTAGCAAAATAGCGAACTCCAAAATAATTGACTAAGAAAAATCCAAACATGAGAATAGCCGCCAATAAAAGCCCCATAGATGTTAATAAACTAGTTTGCGCATTCCAAAGTCCTGGTAACCAGTGTGATGCGTACTGCATGACACCTTCAGCTTCAACTGCCGGAACGGAAGAGTAAGCAATCCAAGCAGCCCATCCCATGATAAAGCTAGTGACATGTCCATGACTATAATGCGGATAACGCGCTATAGACCCGGATTCCGGTAACATCCCTCCTAATTCTGCATAAACCAGACCAATTAAAAGAACTGCAATACCCCCAATAATCCATGAAACAATAGAGGCCGGACCTGCATCTTGCGCTGCATAGAGCGCACCAAAAAGCCACCCTGAACCAATAATGCCGCCAAGAGATGCCATAATTAAATCTAGTAATGATAAATCTTTTTTAAAACCAGCATTCATCCAATGTATTCCCCTTTCTATTATACATGTCATTATAACGTTATATTTAATGACATGTATATATTATATAACATAATAAGTTATGTAATATAACATAATGAAAATAAAATTTAATTTTTACTCCGTTATTTAATTTCAATAAAATACAACTACTTTTTGCATGAGACACTTCACATGCAAAAAGTAGTTGCTCTTCATTACCTATGCAATCAAAAGAAGATTACTTTGGTTACATATAAGACGTAAAAAATGTTTCAATATTTTCAGTAAAAAATTTCATCTCACCTATTTTGTCTTTCTTTATTTTTAATTGAATGGTTAATTCGTTTAAATCTTGTATTAAATGTTCACGACTACTTTCAGACATAATAAATTGAATACCATACTGAAAAATTCCTCCTGCTAATTCATTGCTCCACACAATTTTCCCATCGCAGTCCACGTACCTATTCACCACACAAACTTTAAATCGAAGAACAACTTCACTAATCGACGCAAAGCGTAAATTAGAGATAAAAGAAAGTCCTCCTGCACCAATATCGTGAATTAACACTTCTGAATAACCAATGTGCAATAAACGTCCTCTAATTGAGGATACTGTCATCGTTGCAATTATGGGATAATTCGGGGTCACTCTAAAATATTGTCTTCGATTCACTTGGTCATTGTAGTTGCTGACTTCTGTTACTTTCATCACTTCGTTGATTAAAAGTTGATCAAATTGATCCGCTGGCAATGGTCGACTAAACAGATAACCTTGAATTTCATCGCACTGTTCTTCACGCAATAAATCCCATTCATGAGATGATTCAACACCTTCTGCAATAACACTAAGATTTAATCCATGAGCAAGTTTAATAATGGAACGAACAATCTCTAACGTAGTCGAATTATCTGATATTTTTTGAATAAAAGACTTATCAATTTTTAATCCGTCTAATTCTAGTTGATTCAACCAACTTAATGATGAGTAACCTGTCCCAAAATCATCAAAAAGTACTTGAATTCCCATTGCCCGTAATTCCTTCACAGCATGGTATACAACTAACCCGCTTGGCAACAGACTAGATTCTGTAATTTCAATTTCCAAAAAATTCACATCAACTTTTGTTTCTTGTACAATTCGCTTGACTGTATCCACAATATCACTATGCAAAAACTGGTGAATAGAAAAGTTGACAGAGAGTCTTACATGCAATCCTTTATCCAACCATTCTTTTAATTTGAAACAAGCAGTTCTCAATACCCATTCACCAAGAGGAGTTATCAGTCCATTTTCTTCTGCAATAGATATGAAGTCGTCTGGGGATACAAGTCCCCATTCTTCATGCTCCCAACGAATCAATGCTTCTGCTCCTACAATACGACCATTTCGTCCATCGACACGTGGTTGATAATAGAGAACAAACTGGTTTTTTTGCATTGCATTACGAAAGTCATTTGATAGAAAAAACCGTTTATATGATTGTGTATTTAAAGACGCTGTATAAAAATTATACGTGTTTTTATTACTTTCTTTTGTTCTAGAGAGTGCCATTCCTGCATTTTTAAACAATGTGTCACTATCTTGTCCATCATCTGGATATAGAGAGATGCCAATGCTTGCTGTAACAAACAGATTGAACTCATCAATTTCAAATGATGATTTAAAGGATTCCGTAATCTTATCCGCTGTTTCTAAGACAAAAGTTGCATGGGTATAATCTATTAAAATAAATGAAAATTCATCCCCACTTAACCGATAAAAATAGATGTCATTTGAAACAGCAGCGCGTAGTCGATGAGTCAATGCCTTTAATAATTTATCTCCAATCATATGCCCCAATGTGTCATTAATCTTTTTGAAATGGTCTATATCTAAACGCATAACTGCCATATTGACATTTGTTTCTTTCACGCGATGAACCATAAGTTGTAAGTCTTCTACAAATTTTTTTCTGTTTGGCAAACCCGTTATATAATCATAGTAAGATTGATGCACCATCAAATTTTGTACACGTTTAATATCTGTTACATCTCGTAAAGTAGCGATAACCATCCCAGGTTCATCACTTAACTGTCTAAATGTAATGGAACAATGACACCATTCTCCGTTCTGGTGCTTCATACGTACATCGATGCTTACATATGTTTCAGATAATTGATGAACTTCACGCATCTTCTCTTGCAAACTCTCTACATCATCAGCATGTACGATATCCCACATTGAAAACCGCAAATCACTCAGCCGATAACCTAATACATTTCGAATCGAAGAACTAATGTAAGTGATTTCAAGGGTATTTGAAAAAATCGCAAATACATCAGATGAACTATCTATCATCTTCATTAATCTCTTTTCATCAAGAGAGGGTTCATTGATGATGTCAGATAAATCTTGAGTAGCTACTACCTGTTGTCCATTGACATGAGAAGCTTCATATTGGCTTGACATAAAGTACTCTTTTATTTTTTTAATCATGGAAAAAGTACACCTCCATTATGATCTTCTACTCAGTTTGACGATTAATGATATCTAAACTTACTTTGCACCCCCTTTTATACCTTGCTATCGTACCAATTAAATAGTATCGAAAAAGGCGATCTCTATTAATAAGAGAGTCGCCTTTGCACGATAAAAGTGTAAGTGGCAACCCGGCGATCATAGGTTTATACCCGTAGACCCGTAGCTTTGCGTCCCAGTGTTTCCACTGGTTTGCCTTGAGACACAATCATTTTATATATTCAGTGATATTTAAGAAGTAGTCAATGTGAATGCTTATCTAGCACTCTCCAATACATATATTTTAATTCGTTATTCGACATATTTCAAGGTTTTTCGACATATTTATGGAAGTAAGCCTAGAGATCCAACAAAAATACGAGGTAAAAGATTTTGTGAGACCTTCTCAACAAATTCTTTTACCTCGTATGAGAGTAAAGATTACAATGATCAATTCAGCAAATAATTAGGAGTTTGTATTTGCACTTGAACTTCCTGTTACTGTGACAGTTGCTGTGCCTGATGTACTTGACGTTCCCGTTGTATCACTAGTACCAGTAGAACCTGCTGCGCTTGTAGTACTAGCTGTAGATGTCCCGCTATCTGTTGAAGTACTGCTTGTAGATGTTGAAGTTTGATCTGCTTCGTTTAATTTTTGTGTCCAATGATCCAGCGTATCAATATAATGTTGTGCTTTTTGCTTGAATTGGTGAAGGCGACCATCTAATAAATGACTAAATGCGTGACTAGGGATAGGTAAGTTCACATTTAATTGCGAGAAAGAAGAAATGAATTGCTCCATTTGTCCATACTGTTCACCTGCACGAAAAGTTGCTTTTTCACTGAACCATATCATAGCGGATAAATGGTGCGACTGATCTTGATAATCTTTTTGATCATTTTTCATTTTTTTTGCATCATGCGAAATGTGATCTAATGCCTTTAACACTTGGGATGGAGAGGCCCCATTTTGCATAGATGTAATTAAACTTTGCAATGCAGCAATTATGCTGACATCTCCTTGCGACATACTTGTAGTGCTAGAACTATCTGTACTTTGATCATCACTTGTGGTGGTTGACGACGTTAATGAACCACTAGCCAATGCAGCTTTTGCCTGAGACAACGCTGTGTCATATTGCTGTTTAGCTGTAGCCACTTGAGCCTCATAGTTTGTCACCATCTGCAATGCAGTTGTTTCAGACATTTGATCTTGATTCTGATCATCAGATTTTGAAAATGAGAAAGAGGTTGAGAAGTGTCCATGATTATCTTGATTTCCATGTTGACCATGTGAATCAGCAAATGCGGCAATAGGACTCATCAGTAATCCAGTCATCGTTAATGCCATAAATGCAAACGTAGCTTTTTGCGGTTTTTTCATTTTAAAATCCCCCTTTTATCTTTTGAAACCAATATAAAACAAGCTCTTTCGGCGGTTCAGCCACCATAGTCTTGCGACTTTAGGTCTGGAACTTTGCGGCCCTGATTTTCATCAGGTGTGCCATTATCGTGATGCTTGTTATTTAAAATATACTTATCAAAATATGATAGATTTGTCTATTCATTTTTTTCACTCCTTTCCGATCTAAGATTCTCACTACTTTCTATCAAATAGTGAGTCTATTTTTGTTTTACAAGGAATATGTACCTATTACTAAGTTAATTCACTTTAAGTAGAAATGTAGGTGTAGTGAAATGCCCATCGGTTTTGCTCTTTTATTAACAAGTGTTCAACTTGTAGTTCAAGCGATGCTAGGACAGGTTTACCCAGATTGGACACTCACAAATACAGAGCACAGAATTACTCAAACCCTTGATGAAGAATTCTCCTCCTACCAACTTGGTCCAATCGCAGTAGATGTCCCCAAAACATGGGTAAAGACAGAAATGGGCGGTTACGGTGACTGGATTGGCACTACTTTTATCAATCCAAAACACCCGCTTGAAAGAGAAATTATTGTTGAATCTGATTGTGTAGGTTGCATTACTCATATGCAACAGCATCCTGAGTGGCTAATAAATTTACTGCCCAGTCAGAATCTAACACATATTCATAGATTACGAGACAAACATGCTGTGACGTTTGCTTTAGTTGCTTCTAACATAGACCCTTATACAGGTGCCGGAATTCTTGCCTTGACGACTAATAATACAGGATATGGGTATGTGGAAATCTTTCTGCCCACTACAGACCACAAAACCATGTCACAAGTGATTACTAGTTTCCATATAACTTCAAGCTCTTTCGTCTAAAAAGAAAAATTGCTTTCACAATATCATATATTCGAAGGTTATCTTCATTTTATGGGGGGATTCTCAACTTTTTTTGTGTGTAAATCGCAAATTAGTTAGGTGATGTACATGTTCCCCTTTTAATCAAGGTAGTATCTACTATAATAACTTGTGGAGCATAGGTTTTATCTTTAATCATATGTAACAACTCTTCTGCCGCTCGCTCCCCCATCACTTCCATGTCCTGTTTAACTGTCGTTAATGGGGGATTTTGAGAAGATGCTACATTTACAAATACCTCCGCATTAGGATATTTAAATAACGGTATGCTTGACATGGAGGTGCATAATGCAGACAATGCAAAAGTTGGTCAGCAATCCTTTCAAACGAGTCTTGCACCAGGTCAATCAATTACAGAAACATATCAATGGATTGCACCTAGTACACCTGGCACATACTCAGTACAACTAGGTGTATTTAGCGGAGGCTATTCGACTAATTATTATTGGAATTCTACAGCAGGAACAATTACCGTAAATAGTTGAAAAGCACCTCTGTTGATCTTCGCTTTACATGTAGAATCGTCCTGAGCCCTGTTGGTTCAGGACGATTCTACATCGTTTTGAAGATATTTATTTTTCCAAACAGGGTGTTCTTCCATATTCCGAAAATCACGAATTAGATAGAGTGAGCAAAATAAGAGAGTGATAAGTATTCCGCTACCCAACAACAACTCTCTTACATTTATCCATTTTGCTTCTATGATAAAAGAAGATACCGTATAGCTAACCGGAACAAGCCCCATTGACATGAGAGTCAATACTGACATCGTACGTCCCAATTTATTTGCTGGTACGATTGTTTGAATATAGTTGATCAATGGGATATTTACGATAGCAATGGCTATACCCATCAAAATCATAAGCAAAATCCCACCCCACGGTGCATAAACAAACCCAATTCCAGCCATCGCACTTCCCATGAATGCACCTAACCCAGCTAACCAAATGAACTTCCCGCGAAAACCTTTCATCATAACAACAAGTAAGCCACCCAAAACAGCTCCCAAGCCAAAACCTGATTCGTACAGACCATACGTACCTCCAGACCACCCAAAACTTTTGATCAATATGGGGATACCAATATTGATCGGTCCCATAAATAACAAGTTAATCATCAGTGAGATCAACATGAGTGTGGCAAGAATACGTGAAGACCAAACAAAGAGTGTGCCCTCTCTAATTTCTGACCACATAGATGAAGGTGACTCTATTATTTGATTTTCTAATGAAGATACATGGTCTACATATCTACGTAGTTTTAAAAAAGAAAGTAATGTAGTGCTAAGTAGATAGATCATTGAGATTCCAACAAACATCATCTGATAATCCAGGAACAATAAGAGTCCGGCAGCAAGTAATGGACCTAGCACAGTGCTCAGTTGTTGTACCGTCTGAATGAGACTATTTGCTTTTTCAAATACTTGTGTAGGAACAGCACTCGGTACAATCGAACTACTTGCAGGGTAGAAAAACGCATCAATTATACCAAAAGACACAGCGATCCAATCGATCAGCCAAAGTTCTGGTTTTCGATGTACACCTACGATTAAAAACGCAAAGAGAATAAGGAGTACAGCTCGTATAAACAATGACATCATCAAGATCCGTTTGCGATCGATACGATCAGCCAGTGCACCACCGACTAGCATAAATATGATGCGAGGGATAGATGCTGCAGTCAAAGTCGTACCCAAAGCCACTTCAGAACCTGTTATATTTAAAACATACCACCCCAAGATGATGAAATAGGCGCCATCACCAATTGTAGAGAACCACGTTCCAAACATAAGACTCAAAAAGTTTTTATCCTTAAACAGATAAAATCGTTTATGTAATACTTCAACAGCATCATGACTCGTCTCTTGAATCACTCGGTGTAGCCTCCAGTATTATAGTCGTGTCATCTTTCGTATGATGCACATGTTGTGTATCAGCTTGTTCTGCACTAGCATTATCTACAGGAATCTGCGGTACATCTGATAAAAACCCAACAGATGTCATGAAGAAACACTTTTCTGTACCGGTGTTCTCATCTCTCCTATCGCCATTTTGTATTTCATTTTGACTATCCAGAAGACTCAGCTCATGCATAACCGACATATATTTTTTATGCCATGCAAGTAAGTCTTCCTTTTTGGCATTAATTTCCCATATACCATGGATCAGGGGTTGATCGTTTACATGATTACCAGATGGATCTATAGAAAAAAATTGCTCACTCGTCTCATATACTCTAGAAAGTGCAATTCTCAGTTGATTAGCCATGACTTCTTGTATCAGAGATGGATCAAACTGAATCGAAGGAAGTAATTCTTCACTCACTTCGTAATCAATTGCAATAGCGCGATAAAATTTTTGTATAATTCCATTTTTCTCTTCCGTATACTCCACTTTTATAAATCCATTGTCTTCTAACTCATGCAGGTGATAATGAATTTTAGATGCTGCAATTTGAAGTTGATCACCTAATTGTTTTCCTGTTGCCGCTTGAGAAATTAACATTGTTAGCAATCGAATACGAAGAGGATCACTAATTGCTTTTAATTGTTCAAGAGTTTCAATAATAAAATATCGTTTCATATGCTATTCTCCTATTAAACATCTATCGATGTTATAATTTAAATAAACGTTCAAATAAATTTAAACATAATTATATACTATACCCACATGAATGAAATAACAACTACAAAGCGAAAAAGCGATCGTTATCATGATTTCATAGATATAAAAATGTACACATCAGGTGTTTGCAAATTGCGCTTCGTAAAGTGAGCGATACAGCAAGCTATTTTCAAGTAGTGCGGCATGTGTCCCTTGTGCAACAATAGTTCCTTCATCAATTACGATAATATAGTTAGCTGAGAGCACTGTTGAAAGACGATGTGCAATGACAATCGATGTTCTTCCACGCAATAGCTCCAAAAGTGCTGTCTGGATTTTTCGCTCCACAAGAGTATCCAGTGCGCTAGTCGCTTCATCTAAAAGCACAATTTTGGGTTCTCGTAAAAGCACACGTGCAATCGCTAAGCGTTGCCTTTCACCACCAGAAAGTCGATATCCACGTTCACCAACAACCGTATCATATCCCTCAGGTAAGTTATCAATAGTCTCGTGAATCTGAGCCGCCATACATGCGGTAATCATTTCCGCACGCGTGGCATTTGGCTTAGCAATTAATAAATTTTCATGAATGGTATCATGAAAGAAAAAAGGATCTTGAGGCACAAGTCCCATGTGTGCTCGTAGCGATGTCAGTGTGAATTCTCGAATATCTATCCCATCAATCATCACTTCACCACATAATGGATCATAAAAACGAGAGATGAGGTTTAAAATCGTTGTTTTTCCTGCACCACTAGGTCCAACTAGCGCGACCATTTGTCCAGGGTCTACAGTAAAATCAATATTTTTTAATACAAGAAGTCCTGTTTCAGTTTGAGTAGAATATCGATGTGACACACCATGCAATTCGATTTTTCCGGAAATAAATGCAGGATTCAATTGATTGGATCCATCGTGAATTTCAGGTTCAATATCAAGCAATCCAAAAATGCGGCGATAGAGGGCAATAGAGGAAAGTATGCTCACATGCAGTTGTGCCAATTGACTCAGTGGATTATATAATCGACCTAAAAGTGTTGTAAATGCAACAACTGTTCCTAGTGCAATGAGGTGGTGAATGACAAGCCATCCCCCGTATCCAAACAATAAAGCAGGTCCGATGGCTGAAAACATCCCTAGCCACATAAATAACCAACGTCCAACTAAGATTCTTCTCACTTGTAAATCACGTAATTCTTGGCTTGTTTGATGAAAGCGTGTAGCTTCTGCTTGTTCCCTGGTAAAAATACGAGTCAATAACGCACCACTCACACCAAATTGTTCGGTTAGTTGAATGGTTAATTGTGATAATTTATGCTGAATATTGCCTTGTATGTTTTGTCGTAACCGACCTACTCGTTGTGTTGGGAAAACAAATGCAGGAACAACAACGAGCGACAACACAGCCATTTGCCAATTCATACTAAACATGAGTAATAACGTGGCAGTTATAACGAGCACATTGCTGACTAAGCCAACAAGTGTTGTTGTAATTACATTTTGAATTGCAGTGACATCGTTCATCACTCTCGAAACTAGATCTCCTGATTGTCGAGTTGAAAAAAAACTGATTGATTGGCGTTGAATATGATTGAAAAGCATAAGTCGATAATCTGCCATGACATCTTGAGCTATAACATTAGATAACCAAGTTTGCCATACACCAAGCAGTCCTGTTACAACTGTTGTCAATATAAGCATGAGTGTATATAAAATTAGCAAGTGCACATTGGCGTGAGCAATGCCAACATCAATCATTTGTTCTGTGAGCCAAGCAGGAAGAACACTACCTGCGGCAATTGCCAATAAAAGTAGAGAAACAAATACAGCTTGTAATCGATAAGGTGTTAGTGCAAATAGAGCTCTTCGAACAATAGCCCAATCTAAATGTTCGTTCTTTGCAAGTTCATGCATTTTAGATCGGTTATGTCCACCACCAGATCCATTGCCGGACATTGGACCTAGACCTCCACCTACATGCATTCCCATATATGCGCGCTCCCCCTCAATTCATTGACATAACACATGTATGTTAAGACTAATGACTTACGTTCTACTGAGGGGGGAGTAGATAATTTTTAAAAATCATTCGTAACCATCATTCTAACTCCATACCTTTTGTCTCTTTGTAAAGTAGTGCAAATACACTAATTAAAACAGATGCTATAGCTACTGAATAAGTCATAGACCAAGCTAATCCACCTACATAAGGAGCTACGGAGGAAACTATTAATGGTACAATGGCTCCCCCAAGTGCCGCTCCAAAATGATAAGTAGTTCCTTGACCAGTTGATCGAACACTTGTACGAAAGTGTTCTGCAATATAAGTAGGAATTGCCGCCCATACTCCCCCGATAGAAAATAAACCTATGAGAAAAGTAAACACAATACGCAATGTATCATTTGTAATATCTAAAAATAAAAATGAACAAAAAAGTGTAGCAATTCCTGAAATCACAATGACCCATTTACGTCCAATCAAATCAGAAACATAGCCACCTATTACGTTACCAATAATGCCTGCTACGTTTAATAAAATAATGGTATCTGCTACTACTGCGGTATCAAAATGACCATTTTTCGTTAATAATGTAGCATAAAAAACATTAATAGGATATGTAACTGAAAATGCAAGTACAGAAATAATAGCTGCATGAATTGTACTCCATGTATGGCCTTGATTAAATAGTTGTGAAATAGGTACTTTTTTGCTTGTTTGCTCTGCCCTTTCATTTTTCCAACGAGTAGATTCTGGAAGCTGCCACCAAATATAAATGGCGACTAAAACCGCTGGAATACACGCTACATAGAATAAGCCGTGCCATCCGAGAAACCCATACCAATTGCGATAAATAAGAGCTGCAAAAATAAAACCAAATGAGAAACCAGACTGCATGATACCAGATGCAATCCCTCGCCATTTTGTAGGCATTAATTCCATTAACATAGGCGTTCCATTTGCATACATTGCGCCCATACCAATACCGTAAAAAATTCGAACGACATACAATAGAGTAAAATCAATCGAAAATCCAGTTAAAAATTCGAAAACCGCAAACCAAAATATTGATAAAACTAGACTGGCTTTACGACCCCAATAATCGCCAAGGAGGCCCCCAAAAAATCCACCTCCCAAACGCGCAAAAGTTGTTGCTGATGCAACGCCTGCAGCCAATGTTAAAGGAACATGGTAGTCTTTCATAATATCTACGAGTACAAAAGTAAGAATAGAGAAGTCCATAGCATCAAATGCCCATGCTAAGCCAATACTAATTAACGCCTTAATCCCATTGCGGGAAGCTTCTAAATCACGTTTAGTTTCCACCGCGTCTTTCAATTCCTTCCTATATTAATATTATTGAACTTTTAGCAGGAATTTTTATACTTCTGTTCCATCAAAAAAAGTATATCTTTGTTGCACCTTGTCCCCAGACATGATAAATATATCAGAAAATTTCGTGCTTACATTCCTTCCATTCTTTAATTGCCCATTAAATATTCCACGTACAGCCACCCCGTGATCATCTGCGATCACATCCAACAACGTGTGTTGACCGATCAAAATTTGACGTTCTGATTCGTAAAATTTTTTAAATTCAATAATTCCAGCAATTACAGGTGACCCAGCACGTTCATAGACGATATCATCAGAAAACAACGAATAGATCGTATCTAGATCATGTGCATCCACTGCTTGATAATACCTGCGGATATTCTGCTCTTTATTTGACTGTATAAGACTTAAATGAGAATTCCGTTTCATATGTAGTACCTCCAAATCAAGATTTACTAATATTGATTGTCCCTGGTATTGGTATTCCCATAGCAGCAAGCAAAAAAAATAAAGATGCACCCATGGTAATCCACATAAAAATGCGATCACTACTTTGTAATCCTTGTTTGTTTCGAGTCATGCTAACAAGAGATGAAGCTGAGATGATAATAAAGAAAACGGAGGCAAACGGTAATATAATTGAAGAGATAAAAGCACAAATACTAGCAATGCGAAAAATTCTTCTTGCCCACATACAGATTTCCTCCTTAGCACATCACCAAACATATAGTGATACCTACTCACTGTAAAACATACGCGAGTTAGTAGCATTGTACAAGACGTTTAGTCACCTAGTTAAGGTTTAAGCTACAGGAGTCATTAAAATTTAATCCATACTTTATGATATCTGTATAGTTGTATCTCCCCAATATGGTTTTCTTAATTCCCTTTTTAAGATCTTACCGGTGGGAGTCCGTGGTATTTGTAAAACAAAATCTACAGATTTGGGCACTTTGAATCCAGCCAGATGATTTTTACAGTATGAAATAATGTCTTGTTCTGTTAACTCGTATCCTGCTTTTACAACAACGATCGCTTTCAGTGACTCCCCCCACTTGGGATCAGGGACACCAATTACTGCTACATCTGCAATTTCGCTGATATCCATGATTACACTTTCAACTTCTGTTGGATAGACGTTTACACCCCCCGTAATCACCAAATCCTTTGCTCTATCTACTATGTAAAAGTAACCTTCATTATCTTGACGAGCTATATCGCCAACTGTAGCCCATTCTTCATCTGTAAAAGCATCTTTTGTAGCTTGATCATCTCTCCAATAACCACGAAACCCACATAAACCTCGAGAGTAAAGAATACCTAATTCTCCATTTTGAATTTGATTACCAGATGGATCTAAAAGACGTAATTCTACATCTTGAAGTGCTTTACCCACACATCGTTCTTTACGTAATTGATCCTCATCGCGTAATACAGTGGATATGCCAAGTTCTGTACTTCCATAAAATTCATACAATGAAATGGCTGGTAGCCATTTTTTTAATTTGATTTTTGTAATTGTATGTAATGGTGCTCCTCCTGAGACAAAGAGTCGCAAATTTTTTAACTGATAGCGTAACAACTCTTCGTCTGTAAGCATAAGTAACCGATCATACATCACTGGCACCATCATCGACCAAGTCACATCGCGACTTGCAATCGCTTCCAGGAAATCTGTTGGTGTAAATTTCGGTAAAATAATAACTGTTCCACCTGTAATAAATGTAGTCAGTAACCATGCACACGACGCTGCATGATAAAGCGGTGTTACCGCTAAATAGCGATCACCTACATGTAACCCCCATTCTATGGCAGCTGCTATGCCCGTGTGGTAATTCTCATCATAACCACGAATAGCTCCTTTGGGTCGACCAGTTGTTCCAGAAGTATACATAATCATATGAATATCTTCAGGAAAGACTAGTGTTTCTAGCTCATTTGAGTCAGCTTGATCTATAAGATCCTCATAAAGTAATGTATGATCAAGTTTTTCTGTTCCAACAATCATAATAAAAGAAACACTTGGTACTTGCATTCGGATCATCATTAATTTTTCTGCATGATTGCTATTTGTAATTACACAGCGTACCTCTGCGTGGTTTAATTGATAGGCTAATTCTTCTGTTCCTAAGTGTATATTGATAGGTGTAATGATCACTCCCAATTTCATTAATGCTACAAAGCTCTCTACGAACTCAACACAATTTTCGAGCATTACACCGACACGATCTGATTTTTGTATACCAAGGTTATGTAAGGCATGTCCTAAACGGTTTGTACGCTCCCACATCTGCTCCCAAGTTTCACTTCTATTTTCACAAACGATTGCCTCCATCGTTGGGTTTTTAGCTACATGCATCTTCATACTACTTATAATATTGGCACAGTATCTAGTTTTTTGTTTCCCCTCATAAGAAAATAGATTCATCTGTCACGCGCAAGAGATCATAAAAGCTAATGAATCTTGCGCGCTTCACCTCCTTACTCATATGTATAAAATCCCTTACCGGTTTTTCGTCCCAGATCCCCTGCACGCATTTTGCTTCGAATCCCAGTTCCTAGCAAGAAACGTTCACCCAGCGCATCGCGTAAACCATCTGCAGCCCGCACCATAGTATCAATCCCGCTAAAATCAAATAATTCATAAGGCCCCATAGGATGACCTAATCCTAACTTGATAGCACGATCGATATCTTCTATACTAGCAACTTGCTCATCATACATGCGAGTAGCCTCTACCATCATCCCTGCAAGTAAACGATTCACTATAAATCCAGGTGAGTCCTTGCAAACAATAGGACTTTTACCCATATTTTTAGCTATGTTTACAATCGAATCTCGTGTCTCTTGCGAAGTATGCTCACCAAGTGGTATCTCTACAAGTTGCATGATTTGTGCTGGGTAAAAAAAATGCATACCAATTACTTGGTTTACACGTTGTGTTGCTGATGCAATTTCAGAAATGCTCAATTGACTCGTATTCGTGGCAAGAATTGTTGATGGCTTGCATATTTTATCCAGCAAGGAGAACGCATCTTTTTTTAATGTTAGAACTTCCGGAATAGCCTCTATCACCACATCACAGAATTGCAAATCTTCAACTTGTGAAGATAGTGTGATACAGTTACTGATATTCTCAGCGATTGTTTCTGTTATTTTATTGGAATTTACTTCATGCCGCAAATTTTTTTTGATGATTTGCATAGCTTTTTCTACTATTTCTTCACTTTGATCTACCATGGTTGTTTTATAACCAGCCTTTGCGGCAAGAAGAGTTATTCCATGTCCCATGAGTCCTGCACCTAAAACCCCAATCGTTTTTTCTTGACTCAACATATAGTAACCTCCGAGATGGATTGTACTTCTGATTCAAATATCTATATTAGTCTAACTCTGAAGTTTTACGATTTTTGAAACGTTTTACTCCGTCACGAATCTCAGTACTACGCACCTGTGTCATGCCTAATTGAGTCTCAATGCGCAAACCTTCTTCTATTGAAAGACCCCATCCTCTAACAGCCGCTTGCTTATCTGTGCGAAGAGCCCCCTGCGGGTACGCTGCTATTTGTGAAGCGAGATCACGAGCACGAGATAGCAATTGATCTCGTTCGACAAGCTCTGTGACAAGTCCCCATTCTAATGCAGTTTGTGAATTGATTTCTCTCCCTGTGAGGATGAGATCCATGCCGCGCCCCCATCCGACAATACGCGGCAAACGCTGTGTTCCCCCATCCACTAACGGAACATTGTATCGACGCTCAAGACACCCAAATGTTGCATCATAACTAGCAATTCGAATATCACACCAAGCTGCCATCTCAAGACCACCTGCATAACAGTATCCGTGCACTGCAGCAATCGTTGGTTTAAAAATATTTGTAAGGCGCGTAAATCCTAAATATCCTGATCCGTCATATATGAAGTCTGGATGATCATATATATCTATTGGACCAAGGGTATCAATTGCTTTTAAATCTGCACCAGAACTAAAAGACGATCCACTTCCAGTTAAAATGGCCACATTCATGGCAGGATTATCGCGAAAACGGGAAAATGCCTGATAGAGCTCATCTGCCGTTTCACCATCAATACAGTTATGTACTTGTGGTCTATTGATCGTGATGAGCGCAATAGCCCCATCTTCTTGATATAATACTTTTGGATCTGGATTCACTTCAATACTCCCTCCCTCTAATCACCTTTTACTTACTCCACTTGTAATTGCTTTAACCGTTTCTGAGCATCTTCTAATGCAGCAGTCAAATCTGTCTCCAATATTCGCATCTCTGACATACGGCTGTGAATATCTTCAAGATGTTTTTTTGCAAGCTCGATACCACGTTTCAGTTGTTCTTTTTCACTAGGATCTGCATCATATAATTGAAATAATTCTTTCATTTCATCCAATGAAAACCCTAACATTCTACCTCGCAAAATCATCCGCAAGCGAGCATAATCTTTACGATGATAGATGCGATGGTTGCCTGCCGTGCGATACGGATGAATAAATCCAAGCTCTTCATAATATCGAATCGTTCTCGCACTAATTCCTAGCATTTCTATTAAATCAGAGATGCCTAATAATCGTTGATTCTCTCCATCTTCTACATTTGATTTGTTCATGTTCAACATCCTTATGTTTATTTTGATTATACAGATAAATAACACTATCGTCAATTATGTACTTTTTGATCATCTGCTGATATCACTCATAAAAACAAAAAAAACGCATACCCGACAATCACTAACTATCGAGCATGCGTTTATTTCTATTCCATGTGCACTACTTCTATGATTGTAAGCTATGATCGTTACACCTATAGCAAAAAACTATTGATCTTGGCTTACAATACTTTCTGCACATGATTTACAAACTTTTTTCCCGTGTAGATCCATGAGAAGGTCATCGCTTCCACAAAATTCGCAATGAATGTGAAATTTACGTAAAATAACTTGTCCTATCTCATCATAAAACACTTCGATCGGATCACCCGGTTCTAGACCTAATGTTTTACGCAATTCTTTCGGTATCACAACACGTCCTAGCGCGTCTAATGGTCGACTCATACCAGTAATTTTCACAGATACACCCTCTCAAACCTATTTTAACTATCATACCATGAAACGTTGTTTACGTGAACACCAAACACACTTCTCGAAAGACTATAACGACAAGTGTGTTTGGTCATGTCTATAGTAAATCGTTTATTACTCTATTCAATCAGTTCATAACCTGCATCATCAATGGCAGCCCGAAGCACGTCTTTACTCACATCTTTTTTAAATTCTACAACTACTTGACCTTTATCAAGCTCAACAGTTGCTTTTGAAATGCCGTCAATATCGACTAATGCAGTTTCAACAGCATGTTTACAGTGATTGCATGTCATTCCTTTAACTTTTAACGTTTCTACCTTCATCGATGTGCCAACTCCTTATCAATCTGCTATGTTTAAGAGCAACATATCATCCTCTTTTATTATACCATACCCCCCTTAGGTATAGGAAGCGCGTAGAAATATCTCTTTTAATCGCGAGAGATGGATGATTTTTCTCGTAAAACACCACTTGCCATCAGCAGCATCAAACATTCAACAACTAAAAGAGCTACTTGAATCATGAACACTGCAACCATATTGACCATTCCTAACAACATAACCCCCATTGCAGCGCTCATAATCGCTGATAATACTACTTCTATCATATCAATCAGCTTATTTGGTTTATATAACAAATAAGCTGCAATACTGATTACGATGAGGGTTACGCTAACGCTAATCCATTTACTTCCTGTCACCATGTTGAGGAACATAGATAAAGTAAATGCGAAAGCCATACTATTCCCCATGACCAGCCTCATCTTTAATTCTAATCCAATATGATCAATCATTTCTGATAATAACTGATAAAATACGAGTAACCCAACAATCGTCCCCAAGAGACTGGTCATGAATAACAAAGAATACACTCTCCCACTATGCAAAATGACCTTGCACACAATACCATGTGTGCAAACACTTTTATCATGGACAAATTCTTTAGATCATGAACCATATCTATGCAAAAAAATCATGCATAGGACATAAACATCACGGCACTTATCTATTAATGCGCTGCAATCACCATAATCATACTTGCAAACACAGAAAATAGCGTAAATGCTCGCCACATAAAACGCATCGCTTTTTCATCATTCATGAGATTACCTCCATTCATTTGTAGTTACATGTTTAGCAGAGTGTATCATGAAATCATGTTACTATGATGACGAACCAATCGTTTCAATTACTTTTTATAAAATCTTCACATTTGGAGTGATGACATCTTGAAATTCGACAACATTTCACATCTTACTCAATCGTCAATACGTATTTATAAATGAGAATAAAATGACAAATGCTGCCGGCCAATACAAATAAGTGCCAAACAGTGTGATGATAAGTAAACTTCCTCCAAATATAAAAAACAGTACCGATTGTGTAGAATAATCCTCCAGCAACTAATAAAATCAAACCAGGGAGGGGTAATTTTAGTAACATAGGATGAATCATAAATACTGCCATCCACCCCAATAAAATATACCCAATCGTAGATAAAAGCATATATTCCTTTACAAAAAAAGCTTTAAAAACAATACCGCCGATGGCAATAATCCATATGATACTAAGCAGGATCCACGATTCTCGCCCTCCTACAATAATAAGCAAGAGGGGAGTGTAACTACCCGCAATAAACAAGTAAATAGCTGAATGATCTAATACTTCAAAGACATCTTTAGCTCGACCAGGTGGAAGACTGTGTAAAAGTGTCGAGCAACTATATAACAGGAGCATTGTTGCTCCAAAAATAATGCCGCTGACAATGTGTAACATATTGCCTTGTACAACAGTGGAGTAAATGAGCATCAGTAAGGCAACTACACTAAATGCAATACCCAAACCATGGCTTACTGCATTTCCAAGTTCCTGTTTTCGCGTAAATACATGTGTTCTCGCGATAATTCCTCCATTAGCACTACATTTTCATTCAAGATTTAGTATATCCTTTATACTCCGCTTTGCCTACCACTCAAATAATCGTATTTATTACTATATACAAAACGTAATTATTTCGATATAATTCATTCAGATTCATATATAGGTAAAAGTGAGGGATCAACGTGCTACAACATAAAAAGAAAACTATTGGGGTTATTAGTATTATGGGAGGTCTCTCCTTACTTAGTCTAACAGGCTGTGGATCAAATATGGCAGCGCCAGTAAACCCATCTAGTGGTTCAGTGGGTACGACCCAACATGGTGTCCTTCTTGGAGTGGGAGCAGAAAATGAATATGCGAACGTTATGCAACAAATTGGTGGGAAGTATCTTTCTGTTTCAGCCATTATGAGCGATCCCAATACTGATCCTCATGAATACGAAGCTAGTCCGCAAACATCATCTATGATTGCTCATGCAAATTTAATTGTACAAAATGGCCTTGGTTATGATGATTTCATGAATAAATTAGAATCGGCATCCGGAAATCCTCATCGCAAAATTATTGAAGTTCAAACCAGTCTTGGGTACTCTAATTCAACACCGAATCCACATCTGTGGTACGCACCAAGCACTATGCCACGCGTAGCGCAACTCATTGCTGATGATTTATCTGCACTTTTGCCTGCCCATAAAGCCTACTTTAATCACAATGTCGCTATATTCGATGCCTCATTACAACCTTACGATAGAGAGTTAGAACATGTACAAAAAGAGTTCAAGAATGCTCCAGTAGCGACAACAGAACCTGTTTGCGACTATATGTTAGAAGCAGCGGGAATGGCTAATAAAACACCTTGGTCATTTCAAGCAGCTATTATGAACGGAATAGATCCCTCTCCCCAAGATGTTAATACTGAGGAACAACTTCTTTCAAATCATCAGGTTGATGTATTTTTATATAATCAACAAGTAGTAGATTCACTTACTACATCCTTGCTTCAAATTGCCAAACAACATCATATACCGGTTGTTGGAGTGTATGAAACGATGCCACCTAATTACTCTTATCAGTCGTGGATGCAAGACGAAGTCATTGATTTACAAAAAGCCCTTCAATATCATACATCTACACAAACACTATCATGAGGTCTATGACGAGTCCAATAGATCATCATGCTGAAGTTCTCTCACTATCTAATATTAAAGTACAATACGGTCATCGCACTGTGCTCGATCAGATTGAATTTTCCATTCATGCCGGAGAATTTATCGGTCTTATTGGAGCCAATGGAGCAGGAAAAACCACTTTATTACATGTCATTCTTGGCCTCTTAAAGCCAAATGAAGGCACAATACACGTCAATGGGCAATTAATGAGTCATTCTTCAAAGCAAATTGGATATGTTCCGCAAAGAATTCATCTTGATCCTGACACACCACTTAGAGCTCGGGATCTCGTTGCACTTGGTATCGATGGCACTCGTTTCGGATTTCCGCTACCTAGTCGTGAAAAACGACAGGTTGTCGATGAAATTTTACATGCAGTGGGTGCGTATAGCTTTGCAGATTCACCTGTCGGTAAACTTTCATTAGGAGAACAACAACGACTATTGATCGCTCAAGCTCTATTGACGAATCCACGTATCTTGCTTCTCGATGAACCTTTATCGAGCTTAGATATTCGCAGTACTCATGAAGTCGTTCAGTTAGTCTCACATGTAGCGAAAAGTCGCGGTATTGCTGTTCTGTTTGTCGCACATGATATGAACCCACTTCTTGGCGTTATGGATAAAATTATCTATGTCGCCAATGGTAAAACGGCGATTGGTACAGTAGATGAAGTGATACGAAAAGATGTGCTCAGTCAGTTATATGGTTATGAAGTTGAGGTTCTTACCATTTTGGATCGAATCCTTATCGTAGGTGGTAAGGAAGATGCTATTCACACGGAGGTATAGCACGGTGAGAACATTACTTAACGTCATTTTTGCACCAGGATTTTTCCAAAGTTCAGAAGTTTTTAATGCGCTCGTACTAGGGACTGTCGTCGCAGTCATTTCAGGTGTTGTAGGTGTATTTGCGGTCATTCGTGGACAATCTTTTGCAGGTCATGCACTAGCTGACTTTGGAGCGACAGGCGCTTCAGGCGCTTTTCTAATAGGAGTGAACGCCTTATGGGGATTTCTAAGTGTTGGTATATTAGGCGGAGCGGGAATGGATTTACTAGGAAAGCGCCCGCGCGAACGTGATGTAGCTACAGGTATTATCCTTTCTTTTATGCTTGGTATCGGTGCACTTTTTCTTTATTTCACAACCACTGAAAAAAATATTTCTGGTGCGCCTATTACTATTTTGTTTGGTTCGATTTTTCTTGTCGATGCGCGCATGATTCCCATTATTGTAATTCTTGGAATCATTACTTTACTTGTTGTGTTATTTCTTTATCGTCCTCTTATTTTAAGCTCTATTCATCCTGATCTAGCACGGTCTAGAGGAGTAAATGTCCGCTTGCTTAGCATGTTATTTATGAGTGCTCTTGCCATGACTGTCGAACAATCCGCGATTGTTATCGGAGCACTTCTTAGCACAGCATTATTGATAGGTCCAGCTGCCACTGCAATTCGACTGACTTCAAGCATTAGTCATGCGATAGTATTGTCTGTATTCATCGGATTAACTGTTACTTGGGGAGGAATTTTACTTGCTTACGACAGCTACTATTTTCCCCCTGTTGGTCGAGGATGGCCTGTTAGTTTTTTTGTCGCAAGCCTCATTCTTGTTTTTTATATGCTAGCACAGTTATATACAGCTAAAAACATTAGAAAAAAAGACATGATAGCTAAGGAGTCTTCTTGATATGAGCAATGTATTACAGTTCATTTTTGCACCTGGAATGTTTACGCAAAGCTATATGATCAATGCTTGGCTTGGGGCAACTATCGTGGCTATCATTGCAGGATTCGTGGGATTTTTTGTAGTATTACGGGGCACTGCTTTTGTTGCACATGCACTACCAAAAGGAGGTTTTGCAGGTGCAGCGGGTACAGCATTACTCAATCAAAACACAGAACTTGGACTAATCCTCTTTACAGTTGGTGGTGCGATGAGCATTGGTTGGCTTGGTCGTAAAGGAAGCCATGGTGTGGTTACAGCCTTGATACTTGTTTTTTTACTTGGCTTAGGTTCTTTATTTCTTGATCTAAATAACGTGTATGCACCAGAAATCTTTTCACTTTTATTTGGTGAAATTTTGGGTGTCAATAATGCTGAAGTTGCTTTCACCGGTTGGATAGGCTTTCTTGTTGTCATATCTCTTCTGTTCATGTTTCGCCCTTTGCTATTTTCTTCGATATCGGGAAACGTTGCTCGTGCACGTGGAATTCATGTAAACCAGTTAGACATGCTCTTTCTTATCATTGTTGGTCTTGCAACAGCCATCACCGTTCCTATTGTTGGAGCCCTTTTAACCTTTAGTTTAATGATTGCTCCAGCGGCAGCCGCGGGCTATATCACTCATCACCCTATTCGCAATATTGCTGTGTCCATAGCTTTTGCTCTTCTCACCGTGTGGCTTGCTCTTTTGATCGCGTATGATACCGGATGGCCCGTCGGCTTTTTTGTGGCATCGTTTTCTACGATATGCTATGGTATGGCACGGTTTTCTTACTCTCTTAGAAAGCATAAAGATGCCCATCTTTTTGCGAGTAAGAGCAGTACATCCTATATGGATGAGCTTCAATAGCTATAGAAAGTAGATGTCTGTCCTGACATGTGTCCATTGCAAAGTCTCCGTCTCTCGCATGTATTACTATATGCATGTGAGAGGGGAAATACTGTGATGATTATGGACATAATAAAAGGGTTTCTTAGCCCCACTTCCACCGATGAAGATGCAGAACAGGATAGTAACGCTAATGCACAACATCATGTACAAAGACAAATGATGCCCAATCAATGGATGGATCCATACGCTCCAATGGAAATGCAACCCTTCCCGTCATTTGGACCCAATGGGCCACAAACAAGACAACAACAAAACACGCAACCAGATGAAGAAACAAGCACTAAAAAAGGGCTATTTTCTTTCTTTGAAAAGGCACGATCAGGTCTTGAAAACTTTCAAGGGAAAGCACAAAATTCATTACAAAAAAATAAAATCCCGAATCAACCCACTCGTCAAATGCAACCTACACGTCCAAATGGAATGCAAAATCAGCAAATGAATCCTTATGGCATGATGCCACCCCATGAGCCATATCCACGTAACCCATATGGCGCACAACAGCAACATCCGATGACTTATGGAATGCAATCTTCACGTCAGCCTCATATGCGGTATCCTCAAGCTTTGCGACCAATGCAGCAAAATCGTCAACAACTACATCATCCTACACAGAACATGCGCAAGCCTGGATCAGGTCCACACTATTTTAATTAGCCAGCTTATGTTCTACTTCATATTCGACAATACAGAAATCGCGTGCTACCATTTATCGTGTGATATACACCATGCCACTATTGCACAGGCATGGTGTATATCACACTCACTTGACAACTTACATGTAAATCGTAACCGAAAGGATGGACCTATTTGCTACAAATAGACATAGAGCTGCAGAGAAGTTCCTTTACTATAGAAGTACATTTACGACTTCCTCTAGGTGGGATCTATGGTTTGTTTGGACCATCTGCTGCAGGTAAATCAAGCATTCTTAATGCTATGGCAGGTTTTGAAACAGAGGCTAAAGGCATCATTACACTAGAAGATCAGATCTACATGGACACCTTTTCTAAAACTCCTAACCATCTCCCACCATGGGAGCGACAGATAGGATATGTGGAGCAAACCGCTAATTTATTTCCACATTTAACGGTCTTTCAAAATATCTTTTTTAGTGTACAATCAAAACCCACAAAATGGCATGAAGAATTAATCGATCGCTTATCTTTACGACCCTATCTTTTAGCTCGACCTGCTGTTTTATCTGGAGGTCTTGCACAACGAGTGGCCTTAGCACGTGCACTTGCACGTCGGCCTAAACTATTGCTACTTGATGAACCTCTATCTGCACTTGACTTTGAAGCACGCAGTGAACTGCAAGATGTGATCCTTACCATTCAGCATGAAGTAAAATGTACTACATTACTGGTTACGCATCAGTTAGACGAAGCACAAAAAATGTGTGATCAAATTGGTATTATGGATAGAGGGCATGTACTACAAATAGGAACTCCTGCGGAATTAATGGATCACCCAAGCTCACCACGAGTTGCTCAACTACTTGGATATGATCAATTTTTACATATAAAGAATGGAAATTCACCTTCAAATCATATTGCCGTTCATCCAGATCATGTCGTTTTAGGTAGCTTTCCTTCACAAGGAATTTGTTTAGATGGACATGTGCTAAGCCTATCTCTTCACGGTGGTAAACGCAGAATCGTTGTGTCGCTAATACAGCATACAGCGAGTATTACTGCGACTCTAGCGCCTACACAAAGTGTTAATGTGGGACAAGCAGTGGTTATTACAGTAATTCATCCTCCACAGTTTGTGTTGGATCGTGTGCAATAAAGTATTCAACCTGTTCTAGATTGGCAATGGCTTGTCGATCCGTTTTCCACAGCCATTGGTGCAATTGTGATTGTGTGCGGTGAGCACGAAAAGCAGCAAGTTTTGCTTTAGCATACGGCAGTACGTTTATTGCAATATAACGCTGCTCAGACAGTGGATCCTCATTTGCTCGTTCAAACATAGCTTTCCATGCTACAAAATATAAAGATGTCGTAAAACCAAGCTTATGATGTCCCTGTTTATCTATATATGCCATAAAAGCATCTGTCGTGGCACCACCTATGGTGCAATGATCTGGGTGTCCACCGAGCTCTTCATGAAAAGTAATAATCGCGTCAGGTTCAACCCGTTCTATTTCAGCAAGGACACGCTCTGCAAGCCGTTTACGTGGATAAATTTCAAGTGTTTTATCTCTCATTCCAAGTAAACGTAAGTCATCAATACCCAGCGCCTCGCATGCTGCCATTAATTCTAAATGGCGCAAGTTACCTAGACTTTCCCGTGTTGTGATCGCTGGTATGCCCATGCGTCGTCCCATTTCCCCAAGTGTTGCACAGACTAAGGTCACTTGATGTCCAGCACTCGCATACTTTGCAAGAGTTCCCGCACAAATAAAGGTTTCATCATCAGGATGTGCAAATACAGCAAGTAACCTGCCCATGTTCATTCCCCTATCGTCTGTCGTTATATATGTATAGTACGTAGAATGGCTACATTTTAAATGGTGTAAGGCTCACCTCTAGTGTCCTAGATAAACGACTTTGCTGATCATACCCAATGCAAATAACCTGATCATCAGTCAGTTGCATATGTGTTAGTTGATCCACTTGAATCAAACCTTGTTCACCATCTAATTGGAGAAATACACGAAAAGTACCTGAACCGCGAACAAAGGCCGCATCAAGTACGGCCTTACCATTTCTCCAGTATGCGCCAGGGTTCACTTCTAGATGCACATATACAAGTTGTCCACCCCATCGTGTGAGCGCCTCTTGTAATTCTGCAGGATCAATATTTTGTATCACCTGATTCACCTGGCCTCTGATGTTTTACCCATGACATCACTCGCCTGTTCATGCGCATGATATGAGCTGCGAACAAGTGGTCCAGACTCGACATGTTTAAAACCGCGTCTTAGTCCCTCTTGTTTTAACTCGGCAAATTCCTCTGGAGTGTAATATTTTTCCACACGTAAGTGTTTTCGCGTAGGTTGAAGATACTGACCAATCGTAACGATTGATACACCTACTTTACGTAGATCGTCGAGTGTGGCCAAAATTTCATCCCATGTCTCACCCACACCAAGCATAATACTTGATTTGGTTGGCACAGTCGGTTGCATCGCTAACGCACGTTCGAGTAACTCGAGTGTCCTTGCATATTTTGCTTTCGAGCGCACACGATCGGATAATCGTTCTACGGTTTCAATATTATGATTTAAAATATCTGGACGTGCATCCATAACTGCTTGTAGCGCATCGCGATTACCCATGAAATCCGGTATCAATACTTCAACTGCACAATCAGGACTGGCTTTACGTACTTCTTTAATGCATGCTGCAAATATAGCAGCTCCACCATCTTGTAAATCGTCCCTTGCAACTGAAGTGATTACGACATGGCGTAACCCCATCTGCACGACTGCCTCTGCAAGACGCTTTGGCTCTTCCAGATCAAGTTCCGTTGGTTTACCAGAATTGACAGCACAAAATCGACATGCACGCGTGCATATATCGCCAAGAATCATAAAAGTCGCTGTGCGATGGAACCAACACTCATAAATGTTGGGACATTTTGCTTCTTCACATACAGTATGAAGCTTACCCTGACGCATGATATTTTTTAATTCTTTAAAATCACCACTTGTTTTTAATTGAACTTTAAGCCACTCGGGACGACGAAGTGGTCGCTGCTCACTGTTTTGTATTTCATTTATTTGGAGATCAGATTGTGTCATCTGCGATCCTTCTCTCTCTAGTCCAAGCATCTTTAGTACAGACTAGTTGACTCATTCAATCCTTCAAGGTGCTTTTTGATCGTGCGTAGAAATTGTCCTGCTACCCATCCATCAAGTATGCGATGATCTAAGCTTAAACACAAGTTTACCATTGAACGAATAGCAATACTATCATCATCGCGAACAACAGGACGCCTAACAATGGATTCAACTGATAAAATAGCAGCTTGAGGAGCATTAATAATTGGCTGCGAAAGAATCGAGCCAAATGCACCTGTGTTATTGACTGTAAAAGTACCATCTTGAACATCTGCTAGCGTCAATTTTCCGGCACGTGCACGTCGTGCTAAATCTGCTACTGAGCTTGCAATCCCAAGAATATTGAGACGATCCGCATGATGAATAACTGGAACTACAAGTGCTTGATCCGTAGCTACTGCAATGGAGATATGAACATCTTTTTTAATAATAATTTTATCTTCAGCCCATGTAGAGTTGATGACAGGAAATTCCTTAATGGCTTCTACAGCGGATTTTATGAAGAACGGAAGGTATGTCAAATCCACGCCCTCGCGTTGTTTGAACTCTGCTTTATGCCGCTCGCGCAAACGGACAAGTGGCGTCACATCTACTTCTATCATCATCCATGCATGTGGTGCTTGGTGCTTACTTTGCACCATGCGAGAAGCAATTGTTTTACGCATCGCTGTCACAGGTACCCACTCTTCATTGGTAGGAGACTGTGCAGACGTCTGAACAAGAGATTGTACTGGTTGCTCATTTTGTTTTATCGATGGTTGTATATGATCTGTTGTTGGACCCTGAGTGGCAGAAGCGGAAGCTACAAGAGATGGTGTCGCAGTTGGCACATAAGCTAAAACGTCCTTACGTGTAACGCGTCCTTCCATTCCAGTACCGATTATTTTATCAAGATCAATCCCTCGTTCTTGGGCGATCTTTAGTACTGCTGGCGAATAACGTGGTGCATCACTCGATTCAGAACGTCTACCTACTCCATTCGTAAATGTTGTATTGGTACCATTAGCGCTAGTTGTAGATGCCGATGGCGCTACGCTCTCCATATTTTCAGATTGCGCAACACGTTCTGATGCAACCGTCTCTGATGCACTATTGGAACTCACTGCTTCCTCAATCGTAGCTATTCGTGTTCCTACCTGCACCGTCTCATTCTCTTGAACGAGAATAGCAGTTAAAACACCTTCAAAATCAGATGGAATTTCTGCATTTACTTTGTCTGTAACCACTTCAACAAGCGGTTCGTACTTATAGACACTATCCCCGACCTGTTTTAACCACTTTCCAAGTGTTCCTTCTGTGACGCTCTCGCCAAGTTTGGGCATTTTTACGTCGGCCATGTGTTCGATGAACCTCCTTTGGTGCTTGCACGTAACGTGCTATTAAAATGTAGCTAAATGGCGCATCGACTGAGCAATTTTATCACTATTTAACATATAAAAGCGCTCTTGTGGTGGATTAAATGGCATTGCAGGGATGTCCGGTCCGCAAAGACGTGCGATAGGCGCATCCAGATCAAACAAAGCCTCTTCTGCGATGATCGCCGCTACTTCCGCGCCAACACCGCCTGTTTTGTTGTCTTCGTGAACGATCAATACTTTACCTGTTTTGCGCACAGCTTCAAGAATCGCATCGCGATCTAAGGGCGCAACTGTCCGTAAGTCGATGAGTTCTGTAGAAATACCCTCTTTTTCGAGTTCCTTAGCCGCTTCAGTCGCATGATGAACCATGAGTCCATAAGTAATCACCGTAATATCATCGCCTTCGCGTACGCGACGTGCTTTGCCAATCGGCACAGTGTATTCCCCATCTGGTACCTCATCTTTAATCCACCTGTACAAAGCTTTATGTTCAAAAAACAGTACTGGGTCGGGATCTCGAATGGCGCTTAACAAGAGTCCTTTAGCATCTGCAGCAGTGGCTGGCATCACAATTTTCAACCCAGGAACATGATGAAAAAGTGCCTCAAGGCTTTGTGAATGATACAGCGCTCCATGTACACCGCCACCATAAGGTGCCCGGACCACAAGTGGACAACTCCAATCGTTATTCGTGCGATAGCGCATCTTTGCAGCTTCGCTAATGAGTTGATTGACAGCAGGTAAGATAAAATCAGCAAATTGAATCTCAGCTACAGGTTTGAGCCCATAAGCAGCAGCGCCAATGGCTACACCTACAATCGCAGATTCAGCTAATGGTGCATCTATCACGCGTGCTTCACCAAACTCTTCGATCAAACCTTGCGTAACGCGAAATACGCCCCCACGCACACCTACATCTTCACCTACTACAAATACTCCATCATCTCTTCGCATTTCCTCTTGTAGTGCATCGTGAATAGAATCGATATATAATTTGACCGCCATTGTGCTGTCCCCCTATTCTGCAAAAACATAGCGCAGTGCTTGCTCAGGTTGAGGATACGGGGCCTTTTCCGCATATGCGGTTGCCGCATTAATGTCTGCCGTCACTTCATCACGCAATGCTTGTTCACTTGCTTGCGTTAACACACCACACTCAAGCAAATAATCCCGAAAACTAATGATTGGATCATGACGTTTAGCCTCGTCTAGCTCGTCTTTTGAACGATATGTGCGATCGTCGTCATCACTCGAATGAGGGTTGAGTCGATCCATCATCGCTTCGATTAATGTCGGTCCTTGCCCATCTAACCCACGTGCTACAGCTTCTTTCATGGCTGCATAAACAGCAAGCGGATCATTACCATCAATGGTTACACCAGGGAATCCATAGCCAATGGCGCGATCAGATACGCGTTCACAAGCTAATTCTTTGCTCAGCGGCACTGAAATGGCGTACTTATTATTTTCACAGAAAAACACGACAGGCAGACGATGAACACCAGCAAAATTGGCAGCTTCATGGAAATCGCCTTGATTGCTAGACCCTTCACCAAATGATGTATAAGCTACAAGTCTGTCTCCCTTCATCCGTGCGGCAAGCGCAATGCCTACGGCATGCGGAATTTGGGTAGAAACTGGACTGGATCCACTGACAATATGGTGCTCACGAGATCCAAAATGACCGGGCATTTGACGGCCGCCACTGTTTGGATCTTCCTCTTTCGCAAATGCACTTAGCATCACATCTTTAGCGGTTTGACCAAATACAAGTACAACTCCCAAATCGCGATAATAGGGTAAAACATAGTCACGCATCGGATTGAGAGCAAAAGCTGCACCGATTTGAGCAGCTTCCTGCCCTTTACACGATACGACAAAAGGAACTTTGCCTGCGCGATTTAGTAGCCACATTCTCTCATCCAGTCCTCGTGTCAACAGCATATAACGGTACATCTTAATGACATCGTCATCTGTTAGATTCAGACTGTCATGTCGATTAGCGATCATCGTTTTGCCCTCCAAACTTTGTGTCTTCATCGTCCTGACCTCCTCGCTTTAACTGTGAATAGCGTTCCCGTCAACGGCAAGTGCAGCTTCCCCAAGTGCTTCTGAAAGTGTTGGATGCGGATGAATCGTATGACCGATCTCAAACGGTGTTGCATCAAGGACATGAGCTAGTGCAGCTTCAGAAATCAAATCTGTCACGTGTGGTCCAATCATATGAACACCCAGCAGATCATTCGTTTCTTTATCTCCAATAACTTTTACAAACCCATCTGCTTCACCGTAGACTAATGCCTTACCGATTGCTTTAAATGAAAACTTTGCTGACTTAATGGCATATCCTTTTTCCTTTGCTTGCGCTTCAGTCAACCCGACACTTGCTACTTCAGGACGACCATAGGTGCAACGAGCAATATTTGCATAAATCAAAGGTTCTGGAGTGTTTCCTGCAATTGCCTCCATGGCAATGATGCCTTCATGCGCTGCAACGTGTGCAAGTTGCATACCACCGATAACATCGCCTATAGCATAAATATTTTTTTCAATCGTCCTCATCTGTTGATCCACAACGATAGCGCCGCGTTCTAATTGTATCTGCGTTGCTTCTAACCCGATATCCTCCGTGCGCGGAGACCGTCCAATGGCTACCAAAATGAGATCTGCATTCAATGAATGCTCAGTTGCATCACTTTTAGCCATGATGGCAACATGCCCATCTTCCACACGATATGATGTAGCATCAATCGCGGCGCCTGTCAACACAGTAACTTTGCGTTTTTTTAGTAATCGCGTCATCTCTGCCGAGATGTCCTCATCCTCTTGAACAAGAATTCTCGGT
This sequence comes from Sulfoacidibacillus ferrooxidans, assembly GCF_022606465.1. Taxonomy (NCBI): domain Bacteria; kingdom Bacillati; phylum Bacillota; class Bacilli; order Caryophanales; family Alicyclobacillaceae; genus Sulfoacidibacillus; species Sulfoacidibacillus ferrooxidans. The sequence goes on along the minus strand of NZ_JALBUF010000007.1, from coordinate 22,528 downwards.
AATGCTTCAACAATGGTCACCTGTACTCCAAAATCAGCAAACATCGATGCCCATTCAACCCCAATCGCCCCACCACCGATAATGATCACGGAGGACGGAAGACTTGACAACGTCAAGGCCTCATCTGATGAAATGACGAATTGACCATCAAAGGATAGACCTGGCAAAGCGCGCGGTTGAGATCCTGTAGCAATAATTGTTGCCTTTGGAGAAATAATTTCAGAATCTCCATCCGGGCGCTCTACGCGAACAGCACCTGCCATCGGTGAAAAAATAGATGGTCCCATAATGCGACCGTACCCTTGCATTACAGTGATCTTGTTCTTTTTCATTAAGAACTCAATCCCTTTATACAATTGAGTTACCACTTGGTCTTTGCGAGCCATGGCCTTCTGTATGTCAAAATGCAAATCACTCACTTCAATACCAAATGTTGCGCCATCTTTCATAGCAGCATACAATTCGGCAGAACGCAAAAGCGCTTTGGATGGAATGCAACCTTGGTGCAGACACGTACCACCCAATTTACCTTGCTCTACAACTGCTACATGTAGTCCAAGTTGAGCGCCGCGAATGGCTGCAACATATCCACCTGTTCCTCCGCCAAGAACAACGACGTCATATGAATCAACCATGCATACCTACCCCTTTTTAACTACTAGTCGCGATGAATGAGCGAGCGAGAAACCGGCAAAAAAGTGCTTCTTACTTGTTGCATCGCAGAGATCCGTGCTTCTGCCATATGATTAGCTGCTGCATACGTTGGGATGTTACGTTCTTTAGAAATGCGGTAAATTGCAAGCATAATATCGTAGATGTTTTCTACTTTTTTCTGTGCACGCTCTGCTTGATATCCTTCCAATTCGTCCGCTACATTAATAAGTCCACCAGAATTAATCACATAGTCCGGTGCGTACAAAATACCCAATTCATGCAATTTATCTCCGTGACGATCTTCTGCCAACTGATTATTGGCCGATCCCGCAATGATTTGACACTTTAAATGAGGGATGCTTTCATCAGAAATTACTGCGCCAAGCGCACAAGGAGCGAAAATATCACATGAAACACTGGTAATATCTTGCGGAGCTACAGCTGTTGCACCAAGCTCACTCATCGCTTGTTTCACTCGATCTTCTGAAATATCCGTGACTATGAGATTTGCACCCACTGCTTTTAAACGAGCAGCTACATCATAACCGACGCTACCAAGGCCCTGAATAGCAACAGTTTTTCCTTCAAGACTATCCGTTCCATATACTTGTCGAACAGAAGCCTGAATGCCCCGAAATACACCAAGTGCAGTAACCGGACTTGGATCTCCAGAACTTCCGTAAGCTTTTGATACGCCCGTCACATAACGAGTTTCCTGGTGAATGATATCCATATCAGCGACTGACGTTCCAACATCTTCTGCGGTGATATATCGCCCATGCAAACTCTCAATGTATCGACCTAGTGCCCGAAATAATGCTTCACTTTTATCCGTCTTTGCATTACCAATGACAACTGTCTTACCACCGCCTAGATTAAGACCTGCAGCAGCAGCCTTATATGTCATGCCCCGTGCTAGGCGAAGAGCATCTGTAATGGCAGCCTCTTCGTTTTCATATGACCACATTCTGCATCCACCTAATGCAGGTCCAAGTGTTGTATCATGAATCGCAATAATTGCTTTTAAGCCAGAAGTACGCTCTTGGCAAAAGACAAGTTGTTCATAATCATATTGTTCAAGTGTCTCGAAAACTGCCATTATATAATCCCCCTAAGTATGCATGAATCCTCATCGTCTCACGTAGTATATAGCAAGATTCTTGCCATGCTAATTAGACAGATAGAATCATGCATGATGTCATGAATATTCTACGGTTTTTCCTAAACAATCATTAAAAGCGTGCAATACATTGCGTTGTCATGCAAATTATTGCATGAAATTATTTGCACGCATTAATAATATTGCGCTATATACTCGTATTCACCTTTACCATTTTTATCATGTTCCATGCATTACATGGTCGATTGATCCGAAATTCCAAGGCGTTCTAGTTTATAATATAGTGTACGAATGGAAATGCCTAAGCGTTTAGCAGCTTGTGTCTTATTGTCATTCGATTCATTAAGTGCCTCAAGAAGTGCATGTCGTTCCGCTTCTCGCACGATTTCCTCAAGAGAAACGATAGTAGGAAAAGGAGTGATTGCATGGGTAGATGCTTTTACAGAGTGCTCTGGCAAATCAATTTGAGCACTTTCTATCGTACTATCTTGATATTTAGCTTGAATCATTGCACGACCAATAACATTTTCTAATTCTCGTACATTGCCTGGCCATGCATATTCTGATAAACGAGTTAATGCTTCTTCACTAATCCGCTTGACACTTCGTCCAAAATCAAGATTAAATCGATCTATCATCATATGTGTGAGTATAGGGATATCCTCTATCCGATGGCGTAATGGCGGAATCATGATCGGTAACACATTTAAACGATAGTATAGATCTTCTCGAAACTTACCTTGTGCAATGGCTTGCTCTAAATGTACATGAGTAGCCGCAATCACACGGACATTTACAGCAATTGGCATTGCACCGCCAACACGCAAAATTTCACGCTCTTGCAAAACACGCAGTAGTTTTGCTTGAGTACTTAAGGAAAGTTCTGCAATTTCATCAAGAAAGATGGATCCATCGTTGGCTTCTTCAAAAAGGCCCTTCTTCCCTCCTTTTCGCGCACCACTAAAAGCTCCCTCAACGTATCCAAAAAGCTCACTTTCCAGCAACCCTTCAGCAATAGCTGCACAATTGACACGAACAAATTGGTTGTATTTGCGATCACTCGCATTATGTATGGCATGTGCAAACAGTTCTTTTCCACACCCAGACTCCCCACGTAGCAGAACAGTTGCCTTTGTTTCTGCAGCTCGTTTTGCAGCTTCTACAGCAGCGGTCATAGCAATACTAGTCCCCAGAATATCTTCAAATGTGTACTTTGCTTCTAATTTTCTAATGCGTTTACGTGCTCTTTCTAATTCCTCAGACAACGCGCGCATCTCCGAAATATCATGAATTACAGCTACGCTTCCCTTAAGTTCATCCCCCACAAGGATTGGTGCAACATTAACGATCACGTCACGACCTTTAGGACCGACTTTCATTTTGACGTTACGTACTGCAAGACGTGTTTGAAGTACTTTTAAGTGCACACTTTCGCCTTCTGCAATATCCACATCTGCGGATTTCCCAATCACTTGCTCTTCCTCTAACCCCGTAAGACGTGTATACGCAGGATTTATGAGGATACCAATACCATCTGAGTCTACGACTGAAATAGCATCTTGTGTTGAATGAATAATCGCTTCTAATAATGTCTGGATTTCACTTGTCACAATCAGTTCGCCCCTCATGCGTCGTGCGTGAATGTAGGGCCTGTGAGTACACTAAGAGCATGTACAAGCGTCCCGCTAATGGATTGCAACGAGTCAACAGCACCGGCTGGATTGCCGGGAAGATTGATAATAAGGGATTCCTCACAAATACCACACACTGAACGTGATAAGATCGAGTACTTTGTTTGCAATAGACCTTTCCTTCTCATCTCTTCCGCCATACCTGGGACCTCTCTTGTAATCACGTTACGCGTAGCCTCAGGAGTCACATCGCGAGGTCCAAGACCTGTACCACCTGTCGTTACAATGAGTGCAATGCGTTTAGCGATAAACATGCGTAAAGCCTGTTCAATCATCACCTGTTCATCGGGAACAATATGTTGTGTATCAATATGAAATCCAATGAATTCTAACTCTTTAGCTATAGCCGGTCCCCCGCGATCTTCCCGTTCACCCCGAAACGAACGATCACTAATCGTCAAGATGGCAACTGAAAAGTCTTCAGGTCTTTTTGTGGACATCGTTATTCTCCCTTCGTTTATATCCGTAGCTTTCCTTTCATCTCTTCCTCTATCCTGGTCATACATGATCTCGCACAAATACCCCACTTTTCCCCCCACTCTTTTCAAGTAGGCCAATAAAAACAATCGTCATCGCTCGATCAATAGCTTTACACATATCATATACAGTCAGTGCAGCAACAGAAACCGCAGTCAGTGCTTCCATCTCTACGCCTGTTGCGCCTAATGTATGCACACGTGAAATCACGCGAAGCGTTGTTGGATTGGGATATGAAAACTCAAGATCAATACCGGTTAATGCTAATGGATGGCATAAGGGAATAATGTCTGATGTTTTTTTTGCTGCCATGATACCAGCTATTTGAGCTACTGCTAGCACATCTCCCTTCTTTATTCCACCCTCTTGAATACGCAAAAGTGTGGTTTCTGACATTTCAATATCTGCTTTTGCTAAGGCAATCCTGTCCGTTGCTTCTTTTCCCATCACGTCTACCATCTGTGCACGACCTTGCGCGTTAACATGTGTAAGTTCAAATTGATTATCACCATCTGATTGACTCATAAGTCACCTCGTACATAAGTGTACCGAAAGATTTGTTTTACACGCAAATCGAGTTACATCGGCTATATGTTATAATGATCCATAGTGAAGCATTGTACAAGATTGAGTTTGTCCCTTGACTTATAAAAGCTGTTGGAAATGAGGTATAGATCGTGAAGATTGACGTTAAGTTATTTGCAGCTGTCGCCGAAAAAGCAGGTGCGTCTTCGGTTACAGTGGAATTTCAACATTCTTCTGAAGTAACGATTAGGGAAATAAAAAAAGCATTAGTAGAGAAAATACCTCAGTTACATGAGATGCTTGAGCACTGTTTTTTTGCACGCGGAGATGACTATGCTACACCAGAGACGGTAGTATTTGAAGGAGATACCATCGCCATCATCCCACCCGTAAGCGGGGGTGAGTTAGCTGCTTTTGCAGATGCAACTGTGCGGATTGTTCGAGAACCATTATCTTCTGAAGCTATGTATCAGGCAGTCGTGCGTAAAGAAGCGGGTGCAGTTGTTGTTTTTGCAGGGACTGTACGAGAATTTACAAAAGGTCGGCAAACAAAGTACTTACAATATGAGGCGTATGACGAGATGGCTATTCGACAAATGCAGCAGATTGTCAATGATAGCGAAGCGCGTTTTAAAGACTCTAAAATGTCTATTTGGCATCGTGTGGGAGATTTACAATTGGAAGACATCAGCGTGTTGATAGGTGTTTCAACACCACACCGTAAAGATGCATTTCGGGCTGCCGAGGAGGCTATCACCACTTTAAAACGCACTGTGCCTATTTGGAAAAAAGAGTTTTATGCTGACGGTGAGGTAGAATGGGTAGGACCAGATGGAGTTTGGGATCCAACAAAACATGAGTAAGCGATTTCACAAACTATGCAGGCAAAAACTTGCCTGCTATTTTTTTCACCGCTCATCATCATCTTCGAGCAGGCGAGGAGAAAGCTTGTGTGCACTGCCCTTTTCACGGACGGAATGAGAAATGGCGACGAACGGATCTTCATTGCAATGTGCGGTTTTACGCAGTAATTCTTCCGCTTCTCTCTTAATGGAGGTTTGCGATAAAGACTTATGTCCTTCGGCCACAAAATACACTCCTTATTCAATCAGATGAGGACGATGGTGTATTTCTTATTAGTATAATCTTTATTTTACTACGTAGATAGGCCAAGTTCTAGTCCTTCAGATGGGATTTCATTTAAAATCTCAACATCATCATCGACTTGTTTCTGTGCGCGCATAGAAGTGCGTAATGACCAATCCACGATATGCCACATACGCTCTGTATACGCTGCTAATAATCGATCAAGTTCTGCGCTTGGTAACACTAATATGCCCAGTTGATCTGCATACTGTAAAAAGCGTGCGTCTACTTTCCCTAACGACAAAACCATGGCCCGGACAGTTTGTTCCAATGCCATACGGACGTACACGTGATCTAAAATAGAAAGAGCAACACTCCCATCTTCATCAGCTACACCGATCTGAAATAAAATTCTCTGATTGCCCGTATGTGTGACAAAGTAACCATCATGCTCTGCTTCACAACGCGTGGCCAATGACGCTTTATCCTGTATAAACACTTCTTGAATCAGATGGATACAAGCAACCATATTTTCAGTGGCCAGTTGATTTAATGAATCCACTGTTAATAGTTCATTCTCAACTTCTAAGTCGACATCTTCATGTACGCCATCTGATCGTTCTTTATTGAATAACCGCGACTCAAGAATAATTGCGCGTCGATTTTTAACAACTGCCTCTTGAGCTATTGCAATTCCCGTATTAACGATAGTTAGTACAGGAGTTAAACGAGTAGCTTTAACAAATTGCCTCATTTGTTGCACCGACCAAAATTCTTCCAAAAGAGTAGCAAACAACTCTCGATATAGAAATGTCGGTGCGCCATTTTCTCTTTCGCACTCCCGTTCCCATATAGAAAAACGCAGACATGCAGATGCAAAATCTTCGGCCGTTTCTAGTTGTTTTTTTTGTAGTACTTCTATTTCTATGCGACTTCTGTAGAACTTACATACTTCGCGATTTGCTATCAGTACAAGTAATAATACATCAACCGAAAATCCTATCTGTCGTTTAGCAACGACTGCAAGATCATTCCATGGAGCTGGGAATTCTTTGATTGACACATGGTGTGCATATACGATGGGAAGTTTAGCTAAACGAACTTCATTGGACTCGCCAAATTGATACGGCACACGAAGATATCTTGGGTACTTTTGTGCAAAACGACGACACAACCCAACAATCTCTTCATGTTCATGAATCAGTTTACGCAACTTCCACTGTATGCTCCACTTATATAGACAACGTTTACTCCATGTAATCACTGGAGACCCCTGTACTTCATCAATTATAGTAAACCAACTAACAGTGAATAAACCACTGCCAATAATTAAAGCCGAATCATTGTGTAGCCATAGTCCAACACCACACAGAATGAGGCTAATTCCCCATAACTGCGTCATTGTTTTCCCCCCATTTCTATCTTTTTTAGTATTCCACTCTTTTTGAATTTCAATCAGTCAAAGTGCACTTTCTATTTGCATGTGGGATTTTGTAATTTATCCAAGTCATTTTTGAGGTCTTTCAGCGCTCATAGAATCATAGACTGAGAGAAAAACAGAGATTTGTTTTAGAGAGGAATGGGTTCATGCGAAAAGTATTATTTGCACATCTTATCGAACAACTTTCTACTCGGATTCTCTTTATTGCGACGACGATATTAGGTTTAATCGTAGCTATATCACTATATGGTAGCTCTCAGTTTTTTCAGTTGGCTAGCGCAAGTGAAGCTGCTATCTCGATCATGCTAACTGATAATGCGATCACACAAATCGCGCCCTCACCACTTCCATCTCCTGTAAATATGGCTTATGCTTTTAGCTGGCTTTCCTTAGCTGGCGTCAATCCAAATCTACACTTTACGCTGCCTATTTCTAAAAAGATAGTGTTCCCTACATCCTTGCCAACGATCTCTTGGAATAGCCTTATTCAAAAAGTTCTAACTAGTGGTGCTGCTTCTTCACGTTTAACGATTGGATGGACGATCGATAGTAGTGAGCAAACGATATCCAATGCGATTGCTGCAAGTCCAGGATTACGAGTAATCGCTCCTAAAAGTTTTGATGTCGATGGATTAGATGGAGCTCTATCCGGTTCCATATCCAGATCGGCTGTGGCTTATGCTCATCAACATGGTGTTCAAGTGTGGGCTGTAGTTGATAATGGCTTTAACGGACCACTGAGTCACCAAATATTGGCGTATCGCGATCAACAAAATATGTTGATCACACATATTGTTCAAGAAGCAGTAAATGCCCATATTAATGGTATTAATTTAGATTTTGAAGGATTATTACCTGAGGATCGATGGAATTTTACAGACTTTGTACAAAAGCTAGCTACTGCACTACATGCACACCATATGGATTTATCTGTAGATCTCCCACCGGATATTGTTCCTGATGACAATACGGGGGCCTATAATCACAGTGCGCTTGCCAAAGCAGCAAATTATATTATCCTCATGGGATATGATGAATACTGGGGAGGAGAGCAAATCGCGGGGCCAACTGCGTCTTACCCGTGGGTTAAACAATCCATCAACGATATGTTGAATACCGGTGTACCATCGTCTAAACTGATTCTTGGCCTTCCTTTCTATACCCAAGATTGGACTGTAGGTAAAAATGATAGCGCACTTGCTAGTGAAGCCCTATCGCTATGGCAAACTCGTACGTTACTTGCATCAACACACGCTAAGGAGACATGGAACGCCAAACTTGGGTTGCATGTCGCCTCATTTGTTCAAAATGGTGTAAAACACGAGATATGGATTGAAGATAAGCGTTCATTATTACTCTTTGCAGATCTCGTCAGTGAGCAACATTTAGCAGGTGCAGCTGCCTGGTATTTAGGATTAGAAACAAAAACTACGTGGGAAGCTTTGGTCGATACAGTACGTTCAACAATCGCTTGATTCAAGTGAAACAGGGGCATCATAAATCTCTGTCGTTACATTTTTGGATAGCCACTCAAATATTTTATCTCGATTCCAGCACTTCGCCCCTAGACCTGTTAAAAACGATGTTCCAAGGCTCACAGCATCACATGAACGAACACAAACGGGTAGGTTAGCGTAAGTAGCCTGAAGTGAAAACAGTCCTGGTATGCCAAATCCATAGGTGTCTGTATACAATTGATATATATGTTGGCCAGTTAATCGTTCCATGTCCAAAAGGGCTGTAGTAACCGCCATCGCCATCGCCCGAAGTGCAGCAGCATAGATCTCTTCTGAGGTTGTTGAAAGACTAATACCATCAATCATAGCGTGGTGCGGGGATCGTTGTGATGATGAAATCACTATCGATTCGTTATTAAGATGTGCCTCGATCAATCCTTCTAACAAATTCTTGTTTTTAGGCAGTGTAAATGGACTCCCTAAGAGCCATTCCAAAATCAATTGGGGCGCCTGAAAATTAGCTGATAGTATCCACTCTATGGGTGTCAATAGAGGTGCATGTAAACGAAATTTTTCTACCGATCGTGACAATGTTTCAACTGTGTCCATTCTGTGAGAAAATGCGCCAAGAGCGACTACTAGTCCTTCCCGATCGTAGCTAATAAATGCATCATGTTGATCCATCAACCCTGCACCAAAGAAGGCGCTAACAGATGTTGATGTAACACATGTGATAGCAACTGGAAAACCAGATAAGTATGGTGATGCGACGTGACCCACTTGTTCTGCACATGAAACAGGCTGAGGAAAAATGAAAGATTGAAGAGATTTTTCTGCGCGCAACGCTACAAGACTATGGCTAGTAGCCATCACACAATGTTTGCTTTGCGATAAATTCCATATCAACCAGCTCTCAATACCACCAATAAAAATGGTACCTTCTTTGATTTGATGGGTATGATCTCTGTTTAACTCAGACTCAATTCCCTCTAAAAATAAACTCCGATTCGCAAAATTTAACGGATCTAAATGCATAAATTTGATAGGTCCAAGAGGACTTCCAGAGTTTAGCTCCCACAAAACAATAGCATTTTCAGGAGCTGATATACCCATTCCCGACAATTGATCCGCAGAAACATGCGCCTTACGTAAGGTACTATCGAGCAATAAAATAACACTACTCAATAGTTCATCAGGATCAACTAGTACTTCTTTATCCTCGTCCAATGAAAAAGTTCGTGTAGCAGTTGCCACAGTACACCCATCGCCGTCACATACAGTAACCGTTGCTGATGATCCCCGATAGATAATCGATAACACATATTCAATTGAGTCCAACCCGGTTGACTCCCTTCACTACTGGTTAATAGAGGTTGTCCTAAAAATAATCTTTATAATTCACGAACCATGAGTCGCTTAGCCACATCGTATGTCAAATCCATGATTTTACCCTGTAGCATGACTGACATATCATCATCCTGTTGATGATATGTCACGATGGATAGTTCTTGTCCAGGAGCAAAGCCATTGTTCTCTAAACTTCTGAGTAGTTCAACTTCCTCTTCTGCCTGCTCAAAAATCCTAACAATTTCAAGCGGAACACCTACTGGCATATCAGACAATGGAACTGCCTTCACTACAGGTACATCTGATCCAGGGATTGCATTGCCATGTGGACAAGTAGTAGGGAACCCCAACCATTCATCTAGTTTTTTCTCAACAGTAGGAGTTAAACAGCGTTCTAGATGACTCGCTTCAATGTGAGCCGTACCCCAATCTAATTGTAGTGTATCACATAAAAAACGTTCTAAAATACGATGTCTACGTAATGAAGCGTTTGCTTGTTGTTCACCAATCGATGACAGTGAAATTTCTTTCTTATTATTTAACTCTACAAGTCCCATGGCTACAAGCCGTTTCATCATTTGGGTGACAGTAGGACGAGAAACTTTAAGATATTCTGCTATACGCGCTGCGATGACCACCACACCTTCTGTTTGTAAGATCGAAATGGCTTCTAGATATGTGTCTGCCGCATAAGTGATCTTCATAGAAACCCTCCATTCTTAGTTTGCAAAAGGCAAACGATATTCTCACTATCATATTATCATTTTGTTATCGAAAATCCGCGCCTATCGCGATAGGCGCGGATCCTAGACTGTGCATGTAATGTTCTATGAATGGGCCAAAAATCCCCGCAATAAAGTATCGCAATACTCTGTAGATGTTTGCAAACGCAATAAAAATCCTTGTGCAATCTCAAGAGGTGCTAGACGGTCTGAAGCTGCGAGAGGTTTAATAATGTCATCAAATAACCCCTCCGCATGACCAATATCTGCATCAATATGTTCCGTTAGATAATCTAATTGAGCACGATCCATTCCTTGACGCACACACGCCCGCACCAGTTGATCGCATCTTTTAGGTGCATTGAGTTCAAACGCTGCAAGATAACCTGCTAAACGCCAAGCATGACGTCTATCATGAGCCATACCAAGCTGAATATTACTACAAGCCAGTGCTTCTGTCGATGGTTGTTCTAGGATATTATCTGTCTTCCCTTGAAACTGTGCCACGTATCGACTTGTTCGGTTAAACAGAGTAGTATGCACACGATCAGATTGTCCGTGCCCCATTTCATCAGCAAAATTTTCAGCGTATTCCTCTTTAACTGATCCGTCCATTCCGATTTGAGCGAGTGCAATCAGATCATCAAAACGCGCATCGACACTCCCTTCTTGATAAAAAAATGATTTGACATCCGTTAATGATGCTTCATCACATAAATAAGAAAAGATGGGATGATGGGATGCAATGTGATCTTCATTGATCTCTTTTAAATAGTTAACAAGCGCATCAGGATGTTCAGGAACAGGAGCGACATCTAATTCGCTAAGATGTGCAAGCTCGTGACCAAAGAAACGTTCCCACAATAACTTGCGCACTTCAAAAGCAACACGCGATTGTTGATTTCGTGCGCCCCATGTATGAGGTGCTGCACTATGCATGGCAAATAAATCAGATAAAGTCATGTGAAACTCTGCGCGTAGATCCTCATGTTGCCTAGAGAATGCAAGATCACAAAGCGTGTGAGCACGCGCGAAAATATTCCATGTGCTTGCTGCATCGGTTGCATCCAATTCTGCAATTGCATGCAGCTGAGTATAGAGTGGTCGGTGATCCTCTGCCATTGCTGATGTACGCTCCAAACGCAACCCCCGCTTTCCTCCCTACTGTTTTTCAGGAAATTTTATGCGACAGTACTTGCGATTAGCACGTTTTATGTCGAAACTGTTCTAAAATGGCCGAAATTTCCGTTGCTTCAGGTATGACGATGAAATCTTCGGTTAACTTTGCTTGAAAAGCTTCGCGATTTGGACCGATGCCAACAAAGTGAAATCCTGCTGCTTGTGCAGCAAGTAAATCTGCAGGAGAATCACCAATGACAACAACTTGATGTGCTCTATATGAAAAGGCAATACTTGCATACGTATGTGGATGGGGTTTTGCAAGAGAGTAGGCAGGAAGCCCGTATTGTTGCTCATAATCTACTATATCATCAAATGTACAAATTCTATTTTCATCAAAAAATTCAAGAAGTCCAAAGGAGTTTAGAGGTTTTATGACCTCGCTGCGAGGTCGGCCAGTCCCAATCCCTAAAACAATATCTTTATCACGTAAACTGCGGAAACATTGGATCAATGCATCATGGTTACACAATAAGGTTTCATGTGCAATCATTCCATCTTGTAAAAAAAGATTGTCTGTTTTAATAGTGCCCAGATAAAATTGTTGGAATCTCCGCTTAACCTCTTCAAATAACTGAGTTGGATATTCGCTAATGGGATATAAGCAAAGCTTACTCTCCATGTCTCGTAATCTCATCACCAACTCTTGCCCAGTACCAGAAAGAGTTTGAAATTGATCGTATAACATATCGCCTATATTCTCTGAAAATCTGTGGTCACGCGCACAAAGGCCAAGTAAAACTGTACCAGCGTAAGCTTTATCCCAGTTACTATTTAATGCCTTCATGCGCATCGCATTCATTAATTTGTCAGGGAAAATAGTTTGCCGCAAGACTTCAACTGCTTGCAGATTATCGATCGATTCATGACCAGAAAGAGAGCTTTTGTGATTATGTGTTTGTGAAAAAAATTGCGCAATAAACGAATGCATGGTCAGTGCTACTGAACGTAAGTATCCTTCTTCAGACAATATTACGCCATCCATATCAAATAACAATAAAAGTCTATCATCTATCTCTTTCATCATACTTCAATCAAAAATTCAATATTTCCCGCGACACCAGCGGTCATTTGTGCACGCCATGGCCGCTCTGCTAACGCCTCATAAAGAGCCATCCCAAACGAACGAAAAGTAGCTTCCCAGATATGATGTCCATGACCTACTCGTCCCTTGAGTAAATCAAGATGCAATGTACATTGCGCACCTTGTACAAACCCTTCAAAAAATGCCACCAAATCTTCACTACACATGCCTTCCATTTGTTCTGGGAGTTCCACGGCGGTTCTATTAAAATCTAGATACGCGCGACTTTCAAAAGAAATCACTGCACGTGTCAATGCTTCATCAATCGTTCCATACGCAGAACCATATCCAACAAGTCCTTTTTGAGCATGGTAATCCACATACTCTTTTACAGCACGTCCAAACGTAATACCCACATCTTCAGTAATGACATGTATAAGGTCAAAATGATCAAGCTCCACAGTTAGTCCAATATTCATTTGTCCACGCCATGCTACATGTTCTAACATATGATTAAAAAATGGCAATGGAGATTTCAACCTTTGCTTTGCTTCTGGGTCGCGCGGACCGCGATCTATGGTCACTTCGATACTTGATTCTTGTGTACGGCGCACTACTCTTATTGGTTTTTCATTCAACATATGTTTTGACACCCCTCACTAAGAAATTCATACCCACGCTTACCAAATAACACATGTCATGAACTCTTATTAATAAATCGTTTGCGGATCGCATCACCATGAGTTTCAAAACCTTCCACATCGGCCATAGCCACAGCGTAGGGAGCCATACGTTGTAGTGCCTTTTCAGTCACATAGCCGATCGATGACCGTTTGAGAAAATCATGCAAAGAGACGGAAGAAACCGTACGAGCATGACGGCCTGTAGGCAAAATGGCGTTTGGACCCAGTAGAAAATTACATAGTGTAATAGGCGTGTGTTCGCCAAGCAAGATCTCACCTGCGTTTACAATACTTTGAAGGTAAGAAAAAGGATCTTGTATCATCACCTCTAAGTGTTCCGGTGCATATTCATTGACAAAAGCAATGGAGTCAGAAACACTTTTTGTTACTATAATACCGCCATAGCGGCGTAGAACTTCTAGCACATATGCTCTGCGCATGGGATTCTTAATGGTGGCTATCAATTGTTCCAAATCATGTAGGACCGCATCAGCAAGTGATTCGCTATCAGTCACCAAAAGAGAAGCACTATCAGGACCGTGCTCTGCTTCAATTAAAAGATCTAATGCAACTTTATAGGGAGTAGCCAATCCATCCGCAACAATGATCGCTTCACTTGGCCCTGCTGGAATTCCTGGATCGATCACACCCATGAGCAATCGCTTAGCAGCAGTAACATATGGATTACCTGGACCAAGAATCTTGGCGCACTTTGGTATAGTTTCTGTTCCATAAGCAGCAGCTGCCACAGCCTGCGCTCCACCTACTTTATACATTTCGGTAATCCCAAGTAAATCCGCCACAAATAAAATAGCTGGATCTACCTTGCCTTCCGGATTAGGCGGGGTTAAAACGACAATTCGTTCAACGCCAGCCACGACTGCAGGTGTTCCAAGCATCAGCAAAACAGATGGAAAACTGCCTTTTCCGCGTGGAACATAGAGCGCTACATCCGTTATCGGAGTGACTTTCTCGCCTGCCAAGATACCATCATCAACCTCCATCATCCACATAGGTTGAGGTTTTTGTGCTTCATGAAAAGCGCGAATATTTTTGGCTGCATAGCGAAGTGCTGCCGCTACTTCAGGATCTACTTGTGCCTTTCCTAGTGCATATTCTTCTGGTGTAACTCGCATCTCTATGGCAGTAAGGTTGACTCCGTCAAATTGTTTTGTGTATTCTAACACAGCTTGATCACCACGTGCAGATACATTTGCACAAATCTCCGATACAACAGGTATCTGATCGGAGATATCCATACTCGCTCTCGTGAGTATGCGTTTTTTTGTCTCTTCGTCCGCAGTAGACCAATTGATTCGATTCACTTCCATCATGATCGCACCTCAACTCCACTTTAGCATATTAGCATACTAAAGCATTTTTGTATTTCTGTCTACCTAGTCATCACATGTTTCAGCAAGAGTCATGTTTTTATGATTGTTTAGCCACAATCGCTACTGTGCAACGCGAAATACAGACTAAACGATCTGTTTCATCGGTAATTCGAATATTCCAAATATGTGTCGTGCGTCCCCTATGTAAAGGTACTGCAGTGGCGATCACATATCCAGAACTCACGGAACGAACATGATTGGCATTTATCTCAAGTCCAACAGCGACATGAGTATCTTGATTGATCTGATTCCATGAACCGACACTCGCTACGGTTTCAGCGAGTACAACGGACGCACCACCGTGCAAAATGCCTGCAGGTTGATGGGTGCGATGATCGACAGGCATACGTGCAATCACTATTTCCGGTTCTAATGTCTCAATTTCTATGCCTAACCATTCAATCATGGTATTTTGTGTCATACGTTGTTGTTCTGTCATTTTTCACCATCCCTTTCAATATGAAAATGATCCATCATTAATGTCCAAAACGCATGGATCAGTCGATCTTTTTGATTGGACTTTGCAATCACTAAATAAAACGTGCGCACAACAGGGAGAACAAATATCTTTTTAACCTGTGCGCGATTGATTGCAAGCGATGAAACAAATGCAAATCCAAGGCCGCCTTCTACCATCGCAATTTGCGTATGGGTATCTTCTACATGCGCGATATAGCGCAACTCACGCGCCTGAATATGATAATAATCTAATAGTGCATTTTCTACTGCACGCTTAGTTCCTGAGCTTTGTGTTCGGGCAATTAAAGGCAATGTTACAAGATCTTGCGGCCCTATTGCACGGTCTGTATCTGGTGGACCTATCAAATACATTTCATCGTGTTGCAACGGTTCGATCTTCCATTCTGGTCCTTCTGGTAAGATGCCAACGATGGCAACGTCAACACTTCCTTGACCTAAAGAAGCAAGCACATCTGCTGAAGACTGTACATGAACAGAAAGGTCCACATGCGGATATTGTGTCCGAAATGCTACTAAACCTTGTGGCAACAGATGTGCACCTGGTATGGTACTCACACCAATATGTAATAGCCCAGTTATTTCCGTGCCAAAAGACTGACAAGAGTGAACTAACTCCTCCCATTCCCTGATGAGGCGCTTCCCTGTCTGATACGCAATAACACCGGCTTCTGTTAGCTGTGCATTCGCTTGTTCGCGATAAAATAAGGTGACACCTAACTCCTGCTCAAGTGTTTTAATCTGCTTGCTGACCGCAGGTTGAGTCAGTCCTAGTTTAATGGCGGCTTCAGAAAAACTACTGCGATCTGCAACCTCCATGAGAGCGATAAAACGCTTAAGATTCACAAGCTGATCTCCTCATGAGACGATTGTACACCTCTAATTTCTACAATTCTTATGTTATCATAAAATGGAACGATTTTAATGACAAAGCCATACAACCTGTTAAAATGATTTGTTGCATGGATAAGAAAAGGGTGAAATATATTGAAAAAAGTAGCCATGGTTACTGGAGCTAGTAATGGTATTGGAAAAGCTACAGCCTTGCAATTAGCCGATGCTGGATTTGATTTAGTACTTGGTGCGCGCAATCGAGATCGTTTATCGGAAGTGGCTACAGCCGCACAAGCAAAAGGTGCGGCTGTATGGATAGAAGTTCTAGATGTGCGCTCACTAGATAGCGCTACACATTTTGTAGAAGCTGCAAAAAATCATTTTGGACATATTGATATTTTAGTCAATAATGCGGGACTAGCTATTGGAACGACCAAAATTGCTGAACAAACGGATGAAACAGAATGGGAAACCATGATTGACACCAATGTCATGGGATTATTGCGGATGACCCGTCTTGTCGTGCCACTCATGATTGAACATGGATATGGGCACGTGGTCAATCTTGGATCAACAGCTGGCCACGATGCATATGCAGGTGGTTCTGTATATTGCGCAACTAAATTCAGTGAACGCGCCATTTCGACCGCTCTTCGACACGAATTATTAGGTCATCCTATTCGTGTCACCTCTGTTGATCCTGGGATGGTAGAAACAGATTTTAGTGTAACCCGTTTTCATGGTGATCAACATAAAGCTGATCAAGTCTATCAGGGAATGACTCCTCTAACTGCAGAAGATATTGCAGACATTATCGTCTTCGCTGTCACGCGAAAAGCGCATGTAGATCTTGATACCATCATTGTTCGACCTACGGATCAGGCTGGCAATGGTTTAGTCCATCGAAGATAAGAACTATTTTCTCTTAGTCGCGCATAGGCTGTATCAGCCTATGCGCGACAAGGAGGATTACCTTTGTATGTATATAGTGTAAAAAAAGGAGATACCACTGCTACAGTCGCAAAGATGCACTTTATTCGCGAGCAAGAACTACGTCAAATCAATGGACTAACTAGCTCAAAACTCACCCCTGGCCTCAATTTAATCATTCCCGGTAAACCAAGTACACTTGTACATCACACAGTAGGCGCCGGTGAAAGTTTAACATCTATCGCTCGCCAATATGATGTGACTGTGGCAGCTGTGGCTGGTACAAATGGTCTATCAGACCATGCAAAACTGGAAATGGGCCAAATTCTCTTTGTACCTGTGCCCATGAAAACAAAACGGGAGATTGAAGTGAACGGCTATCTCATCCCATCTGGAACAAGTGCAGATCGGAGCACGGTGGCAACGTCTGGTCAATTAACCTATGCAACGATATTTAGCTACCATGCGAACTTTAAAGGGGACTTAATACCCCTATCCGCTAATGATGCACTTAGTGCTCTCGATCAACATGGTGTGCTACCTTTGTTGTCCGTCACAAATTATGACGGTACGGCATTTAGTCCTGATTTGGCTCATACAATTATCCATTCATCTGACCTTTCCACGAAATTATTTGAGTCTATTGAAAAAAGTTTGGAAAAAGAAACATATCGCGGTGTCAATATTGACTTTGAACATTTGCAACCTGACGATCGTTCAGCATATAACGCGTTTATTCGAAAACTCGCTGATCGTATGCATCAAAAAGGCTATAGTGTATCGATCGCCTTGGGCCCCAAAACAAAAAATGAGCCTAATGCAGCGTGGATGGGAGCTTTTGATTACGAGACACTCGGATCACTGGTCGACTTTATAATGTTGATGACTTATGAGTGGGGTTGGGTAGGCGGACCTCCCATGGCAATAGCCCCACTTAACCAAGTACGTGCAGTGCTAGAATATGCAATATCAGTCATTCCACGAGAAAAAATATTAATGGGGATTCCTACTTATGGTTATGATTGGGACATACCAGATACTAAAAATAATCTGGCGACAGGCATTTCTCCATTAGGTGCTCAAAATCTAGCCATTGATAACGAAGCAACCATTCGCTTTGATATCATGTCCGCAAGTCCAATGTTCCGTTATCGAGTAGGGGATCAAGAACATGAGGTATGGTATGAGGATGCTAAATCGATTCTAGCTAAATTTCATCTTGTATACGACATGCAGTTACGTGGCATTAGTTTCTGGGTTCTTGGTCAACCATTCCCCCAACTCTATGATTTAGTTACTGAGACCTTTCATGTAAAAAAATGATGGCCTATCGAGTTACCTTTTTGTTCAAATTACGTTTGTACAACAAAGAGGCTGAAGTGATCAAAAGATCACTTCAGCCTTCATGCTACTACACGTTCACGGCACCAACTAATACTTTTGGACCAAGCGGAGTGACATCTGTTGATCGCGGTTCCAATGTAACTGCGATTACTGAGTAGTGAGATTGGGGGATCTTTGAAGCAAAAATAGCTTCCCCTTTTGAGTTTGGTTTAAATATTCCACACGAATAAATAGAAGCTCCTGATTTTGTAGGTTCAACTAACCAAACCTGATAGACTTGTGAACCTACCACGGGCGCAAGACCAGAAAATTTCATATACAAATCTTTCGCTGTCGTTGCAGAGCCAGTAATCCACAGCTTAGCTGACGCTTGGTTCATCACTGCAGTCGGTGAAAGAGCTTCACTTTGCATGACTGTACCTAAAGGAGAACTGGGTACTACTGTGCGATCATGAATTTGTGAAATGCCAACTACAAGTAGTGCGATCACAGCGACTGCAGCCACTGACGGCCAAGTTGATATTTTAAAACGACTTCTAGAACTTGATTGATGATGAAAAATTGGCGTTGTCTGTACATCTTTAATAGGTGCTGGCTCATCATTTGCAAACACATGTTGTAAAACTCTCGAACGCATGCCCTCTGGTACTTCTACATTTTGATAGTATACTAAGAGCTGATCGCTCAAACCTTCGATATCTCTCACTCGATCTTGACACTCTTTACAATCTGATAAGTGCTCCTCAAACGAGCGCTTCTCATCTGATTCAAGGCCGCCAAGTACGTATAGTTCACACAATGAGCACCAGTTGTCCTCTTGCGTCAAGGCGTATCCCCCCATCCTTTCGACGAAAGCCTCTCCCGTAAGTGAGCCAGCGCAAGCCGAATTCTGCCTTTGACCGTTCCTAGTGGCACACCAAGTTCTTCAGCAATTTCCCTTTGAGTCTGCCCTAAATAGTACATACGCTCAATTGTTACTCTTTGATCATTCGAAAGTGACCCCATTGCATCAAAAACTGCATTTCGCAAATCTGATTCTTCTGTCCTTACGTCTGGCCCTTTATCCGTAGCAGCTAATTGAAGCCAATCATCAGACTGTAAGTGAAGATGATCTCCGCGACGTGTTGATTTGCGATAATAGTCAATCGCCACGCGGCGTGTAATAGTTAACATCCATGTAGTTACTTTAGCCTGATTGGAATGATACGATTCTGCACCTTTCCATATTTTCGTAAAAACATCTTGAACCACTTCTTCAGCTATATGACGGTCATTGACACAGCGTAACGCAAAGCTAAATACCATTCGCTCATACCGATCATATAGCGTTTCTAGAGCAGTTCGGTCATTTAGCGCAATTTGCGCGAGTAAATGTTCATCCGCCAAAGGATCCCCCATTGAAACCTCACAATCTGCCCATGACCTCGCGGACTGAACGAGAGAGAGCTATCTATTAAAAAATTTATGTAGTACTGGTGATCCAAGATACACACCACCACGTACTAGAGAGTGACTATGCATTTCATCCTAAAGAAGAGGTGAAGTTTTCGTGGAAGACCAAAACAAACGCACATCACGTAGACATTTTTTAAAGCAAGCCGGTTTCGTCAGTGCTTCTGTAGCTCTTGGAGGTTTTGGATTACTGGATGGTGACGCCTTTGCTGCAACATCGACGGACACCGTCCAGAGTATTATTGATGCTGCTTTGACTGCTGAACTGTTAGCTACTACATTTTATTATACCGGTTTGCATTCTCCAATAGGTGTTTTACTCAATAGTAATAACAAACCCTATCTTCAAGGTGCTCTCGGTGCTGAATATTACCACGTTGAACTTTTAAAAGGGGCGGGCGCTCAATCGTCTTTTACCAACTTTTATTTCCCTAGTGGTACCTTTGCTTCTAGCGAAACCTTCTTAACGATCCTCGAAGCATTAGAAGGCACTTTCATTAAAGCCTATCTTGCTGCCGTCTATCAATTTGGAGGGCCTTTAAAACAACCTGCCCTCGCTCAATTGGCTGCTGAAATTATGGGGGTCGAGTGTGAGCATCGCGTCTTAGGCCACGAAATTGCCGGTCTGAACGTACCTAACGACTTTTACCTTGAAGAATCAGGTGGTACTTCTGTTGCCGCCATTGCCGCTGGGTTAGCTCCCTTTGTTACACCCAACCAATTCCCTGGTGGTTCAGATGGTCCTTATGCTCTCCCCTCCTCTTGGCAAGTCAAAGAGGCTGTCGGTTCTAACGGCGGGTGGAATCCCAATAACAAAAAACCACTCACACAACAACAAATTCACAACGGATAATTCATCGGTCCCGCAATCCATCGCTTCATCCAGGGTACGGTTGTGAGAACGTCCGTACTCTGGCAGTCCTATCATACTGGGGAGGTCATTCATGTGTTTTCTAATATCGGTATACCAGGCGTTATTCTCATCGTCGTTTTTGCACTGATCTTATTTGGCCCAGCCAAGCTCCCTGAATTAGGAAGAGCCATGGGTAAAACACTCAAAGAATTTAAATCAGCCACCCACGAATTAACCAGTGAAGCACCAGTCACCATGGCCACCGTGGTCCCGGTCGAGATCGCCAAAACTCCCGTACACAGTGGGGTCGAAACGCCTGCCCAAGATGTGACAGAAGGATGAAATTTAATTTATCACAGTGGAAACGCAATGTACACAACGATCAAACCGTGATTTTTAATCCAACTGGCAAGTGGCAATTTTCAGATGCTGATTACTGCTGACAACTACTTTTCGTTCATGGTCAACTTATTGCTTCCATTATGGTGTACCTAAAAATAAAGTATCTAATCGAACTTCCACAGCATGTCCATTTTCTTGTTGCAAAGAGTATGCACTAGCTGCTTGTCGTGAGCTGACTATCGAGTGCAGGTTACGATCGATAAAATGAAGAGCAACTCCATCATCCGCTGCGATCCCTGGAGCAATCTCACCACTTGCTATGAATCGCTGATAGGTGGGTCTACGCATTGCTTCCCCATCATAGTGAGGACAATTACTTCCTGATAAAAGTCCAAGACATGTCAAAGGTTGCAGTTCAGAACCAAACGAATCTGTTAAACCTTCTTCAAACCAACAGATAGAACCTGCGCTAACACCTGATAATACAATTCCTTGCTCCCACGCTTGTACCATGATCTGATCAAGATGCCATTCGCGCCATAAGGCAAGTAAATTTTTTGTATTCCCACCACCAACAAATATAATATCTTTTTCCAATATGTAAGATTCTAAGTCAGTTGTCGGGGGTTTAAACAAAGATAAGTGAGATGGCTGACACTCGTATTTTTCAAAAGATGTATAAAATTTATGTATATAATGTTCACTATCACCACTTGCAGTACCTACAAAGCAGATTCTAGGGCGCGGTTTCTTACTCTGAGATAATATATAGTGATCGAGTAATGAATTTTCCGGTTCCATTGAAAATCCACCACCACCTAAAGCTATAATTTGTTTCAAATGAAAATCCCCCTTTTTGAACAGGCTCTTTATATAACATTGCATATCTATACAGGGATCAAACGACCCCTGTATAGATACGTATTATGCATAGTTTACACGGTTTAATAACAGTTTCAAATTTCCAGTAATAACAATTTCCCCGGTTTGCTTGATAATCTCATGTAAAATAGTAACTACACCCTGATTCTCTCGACGGTCTTGCAAATCAGTAATGGTTGCCTTGACGTGAACAGTATCACCAATAAATGTAGGTCCTGTAAATCGCAAGTGATCAATCCCATAAAATGCAGCAATGATCCCAGGTTCAAAGTGCAGTAATCCTGTAGAAATAGAAAGAATGAGCATTCCATGAGCAATCCGGCGTCCAAACTGGGTTGTTCGAGCATACTCATCATCTATATGCAATGAAAAGAAATCACCACTTAGTCCTGCAAACGAAACAACATCTGTTTCAGTAATGGTCCTCCCAAAGGAAGTCCACGTCTCACCTACTTGATAGTCTCCATAAGGTTTATAAAACACTTTATATTCCTCCTAGTATATTAATGTCACGTACTCCAAAGAGTTTTGAGATAAAATTCTCGTAGTGGTCGGGGTACTACGAATTCCTCCTTGGGACCATTGGTTCTCGATCTTGAGAGTGTAGTCCCCGC